>JANNJX010000015.1:0-2994 GCA_031396005.1 Burkholderiales bacterium | reverse complement strand
CTGCTGCTGATCACGCATGACCTGGCCGTTGTCTCCGGCATGGCGCAGCGCGTGGCGCTCATGTACGCCGGGCAGATCGTCGAGGTGGCCACGGCGGCCGAGTTCTTCCGCGCACCGAAGCACCCGTACGCGCAGGCGTTGTTGCGCGCGCTGCCCGACGCCGACCGCCGCGGCGAGCCGTTGACGGCCATTGCCGGCACGGTGCCGGCACTGACGCAGTCATTCACCGGCTGCCGCTTCGCGCCGCGCTGCGCGAGTGTGATGCCGCATTGTGCGACCACCGTGCCGGCGCTCGATGCGCTGACGCCGACGCACAGCGTGCGCTGCCTGCTCTACGCGAAGGGCGCTTCGCAAACAACCGTTGTGCCCGCGACCACCGTTCGGGCGGAGTCTGTCCTTCGACAGGCTCAGGACTATCGAAAAAAGCCCGTTCGGGCTGAGCCTGTCGAAGGGCTGCTGCTCGAAGTCAAAGACCTGCGCGTGCGCTTCCCCATCCGCAAGGGCTTTTTCCAGCGCACGGCGGGCTACTTCGACGCCGTCGCCGGCGTGTCGTTCAACATTCGCGCCGGCTCGACGCTGGCACTCGTCGGCGAGTCCGGCTGCGGCAAGACCACCACCGGCAAGGCGATCGTGCAGTTACTGCGCACGCAAGCCGTGATCGAAGGCCAGGCGCTGCTGCAGGGCAAGAACCTGTTCGACCTCGATGCCGACGCCTTGCAGGCGACACGGCGCGACATCCAGATCATCTTCCAGGACCCTTATGCGTCACTCGACCCGCGCATGCGCGTCTTCGAGATCCTCGAAGAGGGGCTGACGTCGTTGCGCCCGGAGATGGACGCGGCAGCGCGGCGCGCGCGCCTCGAGCAGCTGTCCGACCAAGTGGGCCTGCGCCGCGAGTCGCTCGACCGCTACCCGCACGAATTCAGCGGCGGCCAGCGCCAGCGCATCGCCATCGCACGCGCGCTTGCTTTGCAGCCCAAACTGATCGTCTGCGATGAGCCGACGTCGGCGCTCGACGTCAGCGTGCAGGCGCAGATATTGAACCTGCTCGAAACGCTGCAGCGCGAGTTGGGGCTGTCCTACCTGTTCATCACGCACCACATCGGCGTGGTCGAGTACATCGCCGACGAGGTGGCGGTGATGCAGGCCGGGCGCATCGTCGAGCAAGGCCCGAGCAACCGGGTCCTGCGCTCGCCCGAGCACGGGTACACGCGCACGCTGTTGTCGGCCGTCCCCCGCTTGCAGGCCGTGGAGTGACGAACGTTGCTGTTGTGTTGCCCCAAGCCAACGCAATCGTGACAGCGCGCTAGGGACATATCCCTAGCGCAGCGCGGCCGGCTGGCACTGCAAAGGGTTGCCGCCGCTGCCAAACAGTGCGCCTGGCCGGCGCAGCGGCTCACTTGCGGCCTATAGCAGGGCGCAAGCACGCCGCGGTCCTGATGCCAAGTCGGCAACGAGCCTCCGCCAATCAGCCACCCCGGATTTTCCCGGGCGGGTAAGTCAGTGACTCACCGTGACAATTGATTTACATGCCGTGAAGAGATGCTGCAGGAGGTTTACGAGACCGCCTGTGGTGCCCTCATTGCAAGGGTTCATCGATCAACCTTTCAGGAGAGTTCATGTTCAAGCGAACGCAGATCAGCACGGGTGTGCTGCTCGCCCTCGGCAGCACGCTGTTGGCGCCCACCCTGGCTCAGGCCCAGGACACGCAGCGCATCGAGATCACCGGGTCATCGATCAAGCGGGTCGATGCCGAAGGCTCCTTGCCGGTCACGGTCGTGACGAAAGAGGAGATCACGCGCAGCGGCGCCCTCAACACCGAGCAGCTGCTGCAATCGCTGTCGGCGGTCAGTGGGCAGGGCTCGACGGTCAATGCGACAGGTGCCGGTTCGTCCACCGCGGGTCAGTCGACGATTTCCCTGCGCGGGCTCTTTGCCACCCGCACGCTGGTGCTCGTCAACGGCCGTCGCCTCGCCGCTTCGTTCAACGGGGCCGAAAGCTCTGCGGCGACCAACATCAACACCATCCCGCTGTCTGCGATCGAGCGCGTCGAAGTGCTGAAGGACGGTGCGTCCAGCATCTACGGCTCCGACGCCCTTGCCGGCGTGGTCAACTTCATCCTGACCAAGGACTTTCAAGGCTTCGACATCGGCGTGATGGCCAACATGCCGACGCGCGACGGTGGTGGCGATAGTCAGCGGGCGACGCTGACCGCCGGTTTCGGCAGCTTGTCGAAGGATCGCTTCAACATCACCGCATCGGCGTCCTTCGAAAAAGAGAAGGCACTCTTTGCCAAGGATCGCAACTTCGCCAGGACCGGCAACCAGTTCCCCTTCATCGTGGCAGGTGCCACCGGCCAGGGCAACATCGAAGGGTTCTACACCCCTGGAACGGGCTCTGCGGCCAACGGCGACTGGGTCGAGGGCACGACGCGGCCGGGGTTCGGCGCCTCGCCCGGCTCGGGCTACGGCAACCCGCTGGCTCTTGCGAACACCTGCGCCGACATCAACATGTTCCGCAACCCGACGCCGACGTCGAAGGGCGCGCCTTACTGCACCTTCGACAGCAACGCGTTCGTCGGCCTGATCCCCGAGCGGGATGCCACCAGCTTCACCCTCAACGGCGCCTTCCGCGTCTCCGACCAGCTCGAGTTGTTCGGCGACGCTTTCTACGCCAAGAGCACGGCGATCCAGCGCTTCCAGCCCAGCCCGCTCCGGCGCAGCTTCATGACGCCCAGTGACACCCAGTTCCTGATCCAGGGCGTCGATCCGGTGCTGCTGGTCTATCCGGGCAACCCGGCCTACCAGACCGGCATCGATTACCTGACCGCCCAGGGCTTCGGTGCCGACGTCGCGGCCAACGCAGCCGCCATTTCGCTGGGCTGCGGCAAATTTTCCGAGATCGAGTTCCGGCTCCAGCAGGGCATCGAGCACCCGATCCCGCCGAAATACGTCGAGAACGCCCCCAGCAAGGAAGTGATCGAGGTGGACGGGA
>JANNJX010000770.1:0-5344 GCA_031396005.1 Burkholderiales bacterium | reverse complement strand
ATGCTGCTGTCGGCGCGCGCGAGCAAGCACCTCGGCCTGACGTCCAACGTCAGCTTCCCGGGCGCTTTGGCGTGGCCCTATCTGTACCCGTGGCCGCAGCGGCCGGCGGGTTTGATCGAGGCCGCGTTCGACGAACTCGCCAAACGCTGGCGGCCGATCTTCGATGCGTTTGAGGACGCCGGCTGCCACGTCTGCTTCGAGCTGCACCCGGGCGAAGACCTGTTCGACGGCGTGACCTTCGAGATGTTCCTGGAGCGCGTCGACAACCATCCGCGCTGCTGCATCAACTACGACCCCTCGCACTTCCTGCTGCAGCAACTCGACTACCTGGCCTTCATCGACATCTACCACGAGCGCATCAAGGCGCTGCACGTCAAGGACGCCGAGTTCCGCCCCAACGGACGGCAAGGCGTGTACTCTGGCTACCAGCCGTGGATCGATCGCGCAGGGCGCTTTCGTTCACTCGGCGATGGCCAGATCGACTTCAAGTCGATCTTCTCGAAGATGGCGCAGTACGGCTACGACGGCTGGGCGGTGATGGAGTGGGAGTGCTGCCTGAAGCACCCGGAGCAGGGCGCGGCCGAAGGCGCTCCGTTCATCCGTGACCACCTCATCCGCGTCACTGAAAAGGCGTTCGACGACTTCGCCGGTGCGGCGCACGACGCGGCGCAGTTGAAGCGGATGTTGGGGTTGTGAGCGGCGCAAGGATTCGACTCGGCATGGTCGGCGGCGGCGAAGGCGCCTTCATCGGCGCAGTGCATCGCATCGCGGCGCGGCTCGATGATCACTACGAGTTCGTCGCCGGCGCGTTGTCGGCCACGCCGAAGAAGGCGCAGCAGTCAGGCCGCGCGCTCGGCCTGGCCGACGACCGCATCTACAGCGACTACGCCGCGATGGCGCAGGCCGAGGCGGCGCGGCCCGACGGCATCGAGGTGGTGGCCATCGTCACGCCGAACCACCTGCACGCGCCGGTGGCCACGGCCTTCCTCAAGGCCGGCATCCACGTCATCTGCGACAAGCCGGTGACGACGAACAGCCGCGACGCGAAGAAGCTGCTCGCGCTGGCGAAGAAGACAAAACGCATCTTCGCCGTCACGCACAACTACAGCGGCTACCCGATGGTGCGGCACGCGCGGCAGATGGTGCGCGAGGGCGCGCTCGGCGAGATCCGCGTCGTGCAGGTCGAGTACCCGCAGGACTGGCTGACCGAGGCGCTGGAGAAGACCGGACAGAAGCAGGCCGCGTGGCGCACCGACCCGGCGCGCAGCGGTGCCGGCGGTGCGATCGGCGACATCGGCACGCACGCGCATCATCTCGCGGCCTACGTCACCGGGCTCGAACTCGATGAGGTCTGCGCCGATCTGAGCCGCTTCGTCAAGGGCCGCACGCTGGACGACAACGCGCAGGTGATGCTTCGCTACCGCAACGGCGCGCGCGGCCTGCTCTGGGCCAGCCAGGTGGCGCCGGGCAACGAGAACAACCTTCGCCTGCGCGTCTACGGCAGCAAGGGCGGGATCGAGTGGCGACAGGAGCAGCCGAACCAGTTGCACTGGTCGCCGTTCGGCCAGCCGACGCAGACGATCGCGCGTGCGACCGGTGCGGCGAATGCCGCGGCGGCACGCGTCTCGCGGATTCCCTCCGGCCACCCGGAGGGCTACCTCGAAGGGTTTGCGACGCTGTATGACGAGATCGCGCAGGCGATCCGCACCGCCCGGCCGGGCGGGCCGAAGGCCGACCCGGCGTCGCACTTTCCGACGTTGATCGACGGCCTGAAAGGTGTGGAGTTCATCGAGGCGGTGGTGCGTTCGTCGGCACGTGGTGGGCGCTGGGCGCGGTTGCCGCGCTGAGCGCACGGCCACCATCGAGGAAGGCGGTTTCGGACAGGGTTCGGTAGCGCACAGACACGCCAGCTGTTGCGCGTGCAGTGTGGCTCCTGCAAAGTCGGCTGCGTGAAGCGCCGACGCCCTGAAGGAGTCTGCGCATGAGTTTTCGATATCTGCCCCTGTTGACGGCTGCTGCGTTGGCCGTTGCGCTGCTGCCGGCCTTGGCGCAGACCCCCACGCCGGCCGCGAGTGCGCCGGCTTCGGCGCCGAAGGTCTCAGCGCCCGTCCCACGGGTGCAGACGCCGGCCGAGATTCGCGAAGGGGCTTCGACCCCGGGCGATCTGCGGCCAGAGGAGAAGGTCACGCCGCAGATCGTCATCCCCTTGCGCAAAGGGCCACCGCCGACGAAGGCAGAACGCGCTGCGGCACGGCGTGGCACCGCGGCATCGTCCGCGGCCATCGACGACGCAGCGGCGCGCTGCGAGGCCCAGTCGTCGAAGGCGGCGCGCGAGAAGTGTGGCGCGGGCATCGCCTCAAAGCGGCCGTCCCAGCCAAGCCGCTAGCGCGCTGCTGGCGGTGGCTGATCGCAACTTTAAAACTCGCTGCATGCATTCGCTAACTTGGCCAGTGTGAGCTTTCCGTGCTCCCGTGTCGACCCGGCGGCGCTTACCTCTTTCCGCAAACGACCTCCGACGGTGGTTGTGTCGATTGGAGGGCACGTCACAACGAATCTGTCTCGGGATCTGACAGAGGCCGACGCGACGGAGAACTACTTGTTTGTGTTGGATTTTGCCCGCCGAGTTGATCGGTATGTGGCCCGATGAACAACTAACGACAGCGCTGAGCTAGCTCGCGACCTTTCCAAGCTGAGAAGGACTCCGACATCCGTGCTCGAAGCGTGGCGCTCTCGCGGCCGCTGAGACGCTGCACTGGATTGGCCAGTTCGTCCGCTTGGCTTGCCGGCCGTAGCGCAAAACGGTTAACGCCCCCGTGCAAACCCCAATGTGTGATTGATTGATTTATTTATGTAGCAATCTACCATGGTCACATCAAGTCGCCAAATTCGATGTCCTCCAACGCCACCATCGCCGACATCGCCCGCCAGGCCGGCGTCGGCACGGCCACGGTGGACCGCGTGCTCAACCACCGCCCGGGCGTCAATGCCGAGACGGTGCAGCGGGTGCTGCAGGTGGTGGCCGCGCTCGGTGCGCCGCCGCAGCGCGGGCGTCCGCGCATGGGCGAAAACTTCCGCTTTGCCTTCGTGCTGCCGGCCGACGCGGCGCCGTTCAACGAGCTGGTCGATCGGTTGATCGCGCAGGCGGCGGGCGAGTTTCGCCACCAGCACATCACCGAGGTCACGCACCGCATCGACAGCAGCGACGCGGCGGCGTTCGCGGCCGAGCTGGCGCACTTGAGCGAATGCGATGGCGTGGCGGTGATGGCGCCGGACCTGCCGCCCGTGAAGCTCGCCATCAACGAGCTGGTGCGCACCGGCGTGCATGTGGTGACACTGTTCTCCGACGTCGCCGGCTCGATGCGCGAGGCCCACATCGGCGCCGACAACCGCGCCGCCGGCCGCACTGCAGGTTTGTTGTTGGGGCGCATGGCCAACGGAGGCGCGCGCGACACGCTGCTGCTGAGTTCGCAGGCGACGCGCCTGTCGGGCCAGATCGAGCGCCGCATCGGCTTTGCGCAAGTCATCGAAGAGCGCTTCCCGAAGCTGAAGGTGCTGCGCACGCCCGATCTGCCGGCCAGCGACAGCGGCGCCTGCCGCGCGCTGCTGCGCTTCTTGCGCAGCGACAGCGTCGATGTGGCCAAGCTCGCCGGTATCTACAACGTCGGCTCGGGCAGCGCTGGCGTGGCGCGCGCACTCGAGAGCCTGGGTCTCGCCGGTAACGTCAGCGCTGTCGCGCACGACTTCACCGACGAACACCGCGCCTTGCTCGGCGCCAACGGCCTGGCGTACGTGCTGCACCAGGACATTCATTACTGCATCTCGGCAGCGGCGCGCGTGTTGCGCGCGCTGTGCGAGAACGTGCGCGGCGCGCTCAATGTGGTGCAACCGCGAATCGAAATCCTGACGGCCGAGAACCTTCACTGAAGATGATCATGAAGCCGGCCGTCGGATGTGTGTGCCCGTTGTCTGAACAACCGTAGGAGACTTTCGATGAAATCGTTGCTGACCAAGTTGCCGGGCGTCGCTGCCCTGGCCGCCGCCACCGTCCTCAGCCTGGGCAGCACCGCTGCTTCGGCGCAGGACAAAACCATCACGCTGTGCTGGGCCGCCTGGGACCCGGCGAATGCGCTGGTTGAGTTGTCGAAAGACTTCACCGCCAAGAGCGGCGTGAAGATGAAGTTCGAGTTCGTGCCCTGGCCGAACTTCGCCGACCGCATGTTGAACGAGCTGAACTCCAAGGGCAAGCTGTGCGACTTGATCATCGGCGACAGCCAGTGGATCGGCGGCTCGGCCGAGAGCGGCCACTACGTGAAGCTGAACGACTTCTTTGCCAAGGAAGGCATCAAGATCACCGACTTCGCGCCGGCCACCGTCACCGGTTATGCCGAATGGCCGAAGGGCACGCCGAACTACTGGGCGCTGCCGGCGATGGGCGACGCGCTCGGCTGGACGTACCGCAAGGACTGGTTCGCCAAGCCCGAACTGCAAGCCGAGTTCAAGAAGAAGCACAACCGCGACCTCGCCGCGCCGAAGACCTGGACCGAGTTCAAGCAGGTCGCCGAATTCTTCTCCAGCCGCCAGATCGACGGCAAGAAGGTGTACGGCACCTACCTCTTCACCGAGCGCGGCTCCGAAGGCATCACGATGGGTGTCTCCAACGTGCTGTACCCGATGGGCTTCAAGTACCAGGACCCGAAGAAGCCGTATTCGATGGACGGTTTCGTCAACGGGCCTGATGCGGTCAAGGGCCTCGAGTTCTACAAGTCGCTCTACAAGTGCTGCACGCCGCCGGGCTTGACCAACTCGTACATGGGCGAGGGCCTGGACGCGTTCAAGAGCGGCCAGGTGGCGATGATGATGAACTGGTTCGCCTTCTTCCCCGGCCTGCACAAGGACCCGAACGTCGGCGGCGAGAAGATCGGCTTCTTCGTCAACCCGAGCGACAAGGGCAAGGGCTCGCAGTTGGGCGGCCAGGGCATCTCGGTGGTGTCGTACTCGCCGAACCGCAACGAGGCGCTGCAATACATCAAGTGGTTCGCGTCGCTCGACGTGCAGAAGAAGTGGTGGGCCCTGGGCGGCTACTCGTGCCACAAGGGTGTGCTGAACGACCCCGGCTTCAAGAAGAGCGCGCCGTTTGCGGCAGAGTTCTTGGACGCGATGGACCAGGTGGTCGACTTCTGGGCCGAGCCGAGCTACGCGCAGTTGATGGCAGCCGAGCAGAAGCGGGTGCATGACTTCGTGGTGGCCGACAAGGGCACGGCGAAGGAAGCGCTCGACGGCATGGTGGCGGACTGGAAGAAGGTCTTCAAGGAAGACGGGAAAGTGAAGTGATCTAGAGACGAAG
>JANNJX010000769.1:0-2915 GCA_031396005.1 Burkholderiales bacterium | reverse complement strand
GCTGTCCGCGGCCGGCGCCACCTCCATCACGTCGTCGACGATGCGCTTCAGGCGCTCGACGTTGTCGGCCACCATCGCCGTCAGCATCTGCTGCTCCGGCCCCGCCGCCTCTTCCTGCAGCAGCGCGTTGGCCTGCGCGATCGCCGCCAGCGGGTTGCGGATCTCGTGCGCGATGCCGGCCGAAACGCGGCCCATGGCCGCCAGTTTTTCCTGCCGGCTGCGCGCCTGCACATGGCGCAGGTCTTCGAGGAAGAGCACGCACAACGCTTCCGCGGCGGCGCCGCGTTTGCCCGCCTCACGCTCGCGCGTGAAGCGGGCGCGCAGCCGCAGCGTGCGTGTCAGGCCGGCACTGAAAGGCAGCGTCACGTCGTGGCCGTGTCGCGGCCACTCGCCGGCGTCGAACGCGGCCAGCACCTGCGCCGCCAACACGGCCCACGCCGGCTCGTCCTGCAAGTGGAACGGCGCCGCCGGCCCGACGCCCTGCGCCGCGAGCAGCCGCCGGGCGGCCGGGTTGGCGGCGCGCACCCTGGCGCTGCGGTCGATCACCATCACGCCGTCGCTCATCTCGTCGATCACCAGCCGGTTGAGCGCGACCTGTTGCCGCGCCAGCTCGAGACTGCCGCGCGCGGACTGTTCCTCGCTGGCCAGTCGGCTCGACAACTCGCCGGCCAGCAGCGTGATGACGAAAAGGCCGATGCCCGTCAGCCCCGCCGGCGCTAGCGGGCCGCTCCACTCGCCGCTGGCGAATCCGCTGCGCAGCGCCACCGCGATCAACATGATCGTGGCCATCGACGTCGTTGCCAGCGCCACCATGCGCGACGTCAGCACGCCGCCGATCAGCGCCGGCATGACCAACAGCGCGGCGTAGTTGAAGGTGCCCGCCGGCTCGAACGCATGCAGCACGGCAAACGCCACCAGATCGACGCCCAGCGTGGCGATCCACTGCGCCCGCGTCAGTTTCGTGCGCGGCACGCCGGCGCGGCGCCAGCGCGGCAGCAGCCAGACCAGCAGCGCCTGCAGCGCGTAGGCGCCGCTGATGGCCACACCGGCCATCGAGCGCTGGCCCAGAAACAGGCCGACCAGTTGCGCCATCAGCAGGGCGATGCCGAGCACCGCACGACCGCCGATGAAAGTTTCGTACAGGCGCTCGAAAGTGCTGCCGCCTTGCCAGACGATGCGTTGCGCTTGCCGTGACAAGAACGGGCCGGAGCGCGGCGGCTCGATGCCGCTCCAGCTCGGGTGCGCCGGCATCGGCACGCCGTCGACGCCGAGCGCGTCGAACAGCGACTCGTCGGGCAGCGCGGCGCCGGCGCTGTCGTCGCCGCGGCGGGCGGCGTAGCGGCGATCGGTGTGGCGGCGGTTGGCGCTGCGGCGTTCCGTGGCTTGCGGGGTCGACGCCATGTCTCAGTGACGCGGCGCGGCGTCGTCCGGTGCGTCGCGGTGTGCGGGGGTGCAGTAGTGCAGGCTGCGCGCGGCCAGCGCTTCGCTACGCGGCAGATTCACGCCGCAATGCGCGCAGCTCACCATCTCCTCAGGGCCGCCAAGCGGTCCCGGCTTCACGCTGCGAGGTGGCTTGCCACTGCGCTCTTTGCGCCCGAACAGCAGCCACAGCAGCAGCGCGATCGCAACGGCAATGATCAGGATCTTGAGCATCGGCGTCTCATCGTTGCAGCACGACTTCGATGACGAAGCGCGCGCCGGCGTAAGCCAGCAGCAGCAGCAGCGCGCCGGCATAGACCCAGCGCGTGGCGCGCCGGCCGCGCCAGCCGCGCAGGTGACGGCCGGCGATCAGCACGGCGAACGTCGCCCAGCCGAGCAGCGACAGCACGGTCTTGTGATCCCAGCGCCAGCGCTCGGCGAGCAACACGCCCAGCACCAGCGCCGTGCTAAGAACGACGAAGCCGATCTCGACGAAGCGGAACGTCAGCCGCTCGAGTTGCAGCAACGGCACGCCGCCGGTGCTGGCCGAGGCTGGGCCGGCCGCGCGCAAGCGGCTCTCGGCGCCGTCGAGCAGCCAGGCGTGCAGCACGGCGACGGCAAACAAGCCGTAGGAGACGACGCCCATCAGCCAATGCAGCGGCAACCAGGCCACGCCGGGCGCGCTGCCCGCGGCCAAGGGCCGCGACTCGCCGGGGTACAGCGCCGCCAGCAGCACCGCCAGCGTCGCCGACACCGCGAGCAGCAGGCGCACTGCGGGCAGCGGCAGCAGGCGGCTCTCGATCGCATGCACGGCGATGACGATCCACACCGTGGCCGACAGCGCCGGCGCAAAGCCGAAGCGCGCACCGGCGATCGCCGCGCCGTAGCCGGCGACGTCGAGCCACAGCGCGGCGCCATGGGCGAGCCAGCCGATGGCCAACGCCAGATCGGGCCAGCGCCGCTTCACCGCCACCGGCCATGCGGCGGCGGTGTAGGCGAGCATCGCCACGAGGCCCAGCGCCCAAAGCAGCGTCAGGGTCATGAAGGCAGGAAGGCCGTGGCTACACTCATGCGGTCAGTTTACTAACGCCCGCGCGCATCGATTTACCGCCGCGGCATTTGCCCATGGCCTCCGCCCTCACCGACCGCCTGTCGCGCCTCGTCAAGACGATGCGCGGTCAGGTCCGCATCACCGAAAGCAATGTCGCCGACATGTTGCGCGAGGTGCGCATGGCGCTGCTCGAAGCCGACGTCGCGCTGCCGGTCGTGCGCGAGTTCATCGCCCGCGTCAAGGACAAGGCTCTCGGCGTCGAAGTCACCGGCTCGCTGAACCCGGGCCAGGCGCTGGTCGGCATCGTGCACAAGCAACTGGCGGCGACGATGGGCGGCGGTGTTTCGGACATCGACCTGGCAACGCAGCCGCCGGCGGTGATTCTGATGGCCGGCCTGCAAGGCGCGGGCAAGACGACGACGACGGCCAAGCTGGCCAAGCACCT
>JANNJX010000768.1:0-1902 GCA_031396005.1 Burkholderiales bacterium | reverse complement strand
GAGCAAGACGCTGGAGGCGATGTTGAACGGTGCCACGCCCATGTTGAGCAGGCGCGTCAGCGTGGTCGGCGCGTCGTTGGTGTGCAGCGTGGACATCACCATGTGGCCGGTTTGCGCCGCCTTGATCGCGATGTCGGCGGTTTCCAGGTCGCGGATTTCGCCGACCATGACGATGTCCGGGTCCTGCCGCAGAAACGACTTCAGCGCCGCCGCGAACGTCAAACCGGCCTTGTCGTTGACATTCACCTGGTTGACGCCGGGCAAGTTGATTTCAGCCGGGTCTTCGACCGTGCAGATATTCACACCCGGCTGGTTCAGGATGTTCAGGCAGGTGTACAGCGACACGGTCTTGCCGCTGCCGGTGGGGCCGGTGACCAGCACCATGCCATAGGGCCGCTGAATGACATGCATCAGCCGGTCGCGTTCGATCTTCTCGTAGCCCAGCGCCTCGATGCCGAGCTTGGCACTCGAGGGGTCGAGGATTCGGATGACGATCTTTTCGCCGAACAGCGTGGGCAGCGTGCTGATCCGGAAGTCGATCGCCTTGCTGCCGAACTTGAGCTTCATGCGGCCGTCTTGCGGAACCCGCTTTTCGGCGATGTCCATGCGCGAGATGACCTTGATGCGCGACGCCAGCTTGTCCTTGATGGCCACTGGCGGCTGGGTGATTTCGCGCAGTTCACCGTCGATGCGGAAGCGCACGCGGTAGTGGTATTCGTAGGGCTCGAAATGCAGGTCGGAAGCACGCGCGTTGATCGCGTCGATCAGCATCTTCTGAAGAAAGCGCACGACCGGCGCGTCTTCGACTTCCTGCGAGACATCGTTGGATTCCTGCTCAGCGGCGCTATCGTCAGTGACATCGAAGTCGAAGTCGCCGACGGCCAGCGACTCGATCACGTCGCTCGCGCTTGCGCCGCTGTTGGCCAAGAGTTTGGCCAGCTTGTCGTACTCGACCACCACCCACTCGGGCGACAGTTGCGTGGCGAACTTGATGCGTTCGACGGCTTCCTGGTCGGTCGGGTCCGCGCCGCCGATGAACAATCGGTTGCCGCGCTTGCCAAGCACCACGACCTGATACTGGCTGACCAGCTTATTGTCGATCACGTTGCGCGGCAAGCGTTCGGCGTCGACTGCGGTCAGGTCGAGCACCGGCAGCGCCAGTGCGCCGGCCAAAGTGTTCGCCAAGTCGGCGGCAGACACCGAACCGGCCGCGATCAGCGCAGACACAAAACTCGTCTTGCGATCGGCGGCCGACTTGACCAGTGCTTCGGCCGCCTTCGCACCGAGCTTGCCGGCATGCACCAGCACCCGGGCGACGCCGGACAGCGAGGAATGAGGGGCTTCGGCCAGCGTATCCACGTGGGAGGGCGTCAACTCACGATGCAAAAAGGGGCGTGGGGATCATCGCTGATACCACTGGCACTGTAAATCGGCGCGCAACCCCATGTCGGCAACAGTTCACGCCCTTCGCGCCTCATGCGCCGCTGACCTGCCGACGACGGAATTGCATAAGAACTGGTCGGGGTGAGAGGATTCGAACCTCCGGCCTCTACGTCCCGAACGTAGCGCTCTACCAGGCTAAGCTACACCCCGATGGGCAGCGTGACAGGTGCGCCGCGCCGCGTCACTCCCGGTTACCGGCGCTCATGATGAGCGATCGACCGATCGAGCACACAATTCTAGCAGAGCGTCGCGCTGAGGCGACGGTGGCAAATGGCGCAGGCAATCGCGTGCCTTGGCCGCTTCGTCGCGGGCCACCTGGCGGCTGGCATCGAGCGCCCCGGTCCGGCGCACCACTGTCACGATGTCGCCGAGACGCGCAACCTCACCGTGCTCGATAGCATGGCGAATAAGGTCGCGCTCGGCCGGTTCACAGCGGGCCATGGCGATCAGCAGGATCGG
>JANNJX010000736.1:0-10293 GCA_031396005.1 Burkholderiales bacterium | reverse complement strand
GGCAAGCCGCTGGCCGCGGTGTGTCACGCGCCGGCGGTGCTGCGCCACGCCAAAGCGGCCGACGGCTCGTCGCTGGTCGAGGGCAAGCGTGTCACCGGGTTCAGCAACAGCGAAGAGCGCGCCGCGGGGTTGACCGAGGTGGTGCCGTTCCTGCTCGAAGACATGCTGACCGGGCTTGGCGGCCAGTACAGCAGCGTCGCCGACTGGCAGCCGCACGTGGTCGCCGACGGGCTGTTGATCACCGGGCAGAACCCAGCCTCGTCGGCCCCCGCGGCCGAGCGCTTGTTGCAGCACCTGCGAGCCGGGCCCTAGTGTTCGCTAGCGCACAGACCGGTGAGGCCCGGGCCGCTACCTTATCGCTTCGTCGAGCCAGCATGTCGCGTTGTCATTTGCTGGAGGTTTTTTGCAAACTGCAGGTCTAGCCGATCCACGGTCCGAGCACAGCCGCCGCACGCCACTGCTGCGGCGCGGCATGGCCACGATCGCGCCGCTCGACGTGGGCGGCGTCGCCACACGCTCGGACAGCGTTTTCCTGGCCCTGCTCGCCGCCTGCCGAGCCAACGGCGGACTGGCTCACGCCGATGAAGTGGTGACCTTGCTCGAGCGCCGGCGGGGACTCGATGGCGGCCAACTCCTGCGCTGGCGGAGCGAGCGCCGCGTGGTCGCTTTTGATTGGCAAATGCACACCTGGTTGCCGCGCTTCCAGTTCGAGCTTGCGGATCTGTTGCCAGACCCCGCTGTGAGCGCCGTGCTGGCGGTGCTGCGCACCGATTTCGACGACTGGCAATGCGCATGGTGGTTCGTGCGGGTGCACCCGGCGCTGGAGGGCCGGGCGCCGGCGCGGGCCATCGCCGACGATCTGGCCGCCGTGCTGGCCGCGGCACGCGGCGATCGTTTCGTGGCCCGCGGCGAAGCCGGGGTGACGCCATCATGTTGAACACGCTGCACGACCCGCCGCCCTTCAGCGCGCCGATGCCCTTCGAGCGCGTCGCCAGTGACACGTTGGCCAGCCTGCGCGAGCATGAGCGCTGGGCCACGTCAGCCGATGCGCTGGCCTGCTACTGGGACGAGCTGTTCGACGCCGTCTGCGCCCGCCTGGATCATCTGGCCGAGCACAGCGCCGAGCCAGCGCTGCAGGCCGGCGTGCGCGAGTGCGTGGCGGCGCTGGCGCAGTTGCATGCGAGTTTCAGCGACGAGCGCGCGCGGTACTGGCAGCCGGCTCTAGACATCTCGGCTGTGCGGCCGCCGCGCGACACGTCGTGACAGCGGCGTTCATGTTCAAGTCGCTGCTCGTCGCCGTCGTCGCCCTGCCGCTGCTGCTGGCCGCCCGCGTCTGCGACCCCGCTTTCCAGGCGGCCAACAGCCGCATCAGCGCCGACTACCGCGCCGCTAAAACGGCCTGTGCTTCACGGGCGGGTCAACCGCGAGACGCCTGCTACGAACAAGCCCGGGCGCGCAGGAAAGTGGCGCGCGCCGAACTCGAAGAGGGCGTCGGCGGCCTTGCCAGCGAGGAGAAAAAGGCGCGGACCATGGTCGAGAGGCGTGAGCCCGTTGCCGGGCCGGCCAAAGCCATACCGCTGTGAGCGCAACGACTCGCGCTATGTGCGTTGGCAGACCGACAACGCAGAGCAGCGTGTGCACACTGATCCACAGCGCAAGCGCGACGGAGTCGCAGCCGTGCTGCCTGTTCACCTGCTTCGGCGCAGGGGCCGACGACCTGACCACGAGCCGCGATGGCCACCGCCCACAATCACCTCATCGAGCGCCTGCCGCGCAAAGACCGTGCCGCGCTGCTCGCCGCCGGCGAGTCCGTGCCATTGGCGTTAGGCGAGGTGGTCTGCGAGCCCGGCAAGCCGACGCGGCATGTCTACTTTCCTGTCGATGCCTTCATCTCGCTGGTGGCGCCGATCGACGGCAAGCCGGCGCTCGAGGTCGGCATGGTCGGCCGCGAAGGCATGTTGGGCGCGCAACTGGTGCTGGGCGTGGCCACCGTGCCGCTGCATGCGCTGGTGCAGGGGCCGGGCGCGGCCTGGCGCTTCGCCAGCGCGCCGTTTCGCGCCGTGCTGGCCCGCAGCCCGGCGCTGCAGCGCCTGCTCAACCGCTACCTCTACGTGCTGATGGCGCAGCTCGCCGGTTCGGCCGCCTGCCTGCGTTTTCACGAAATCGGGCCCCGACTCGCGCGCTGGCTCTTGATGAGCCAGGACCGCGCGCATGCCGAGCGCTTCCACGTGACGCATGAATTCCTGGCCTACATGCTCGGCGTGCGCCGCGTCGGCGTTACGGCGGCCGCCAGTGCGCTGCAGCGCAGCGGATTGATCGAGTACCGCCGCGGCGAAATGCTGGTGCGCGACCGTGCCGGGCTTGAAGCCGTGGCATGCGCCTGCTACGGCAACGATCAGAGCGCCTACGCCGACGTGCTGGGTTGATGAGAGCCTGAGGCCGACGCCGTGCCACGCCGTCTCACGCCGAGCGAAACCCAGGCGCTGGCCGCTTTTGCGCAGCAGCTCGAAGGCATCAAGCATCGATTTGCCGAAGGCGAACGGCAGAACGATCGCTTCGAGTTGTACGGCGTCGACGTGGTGCGCCACGCCGAAGTCAGCATCTCGATCGACGATTGGGGCGCGCTGCTCGATGCCGTCAAGGCCAGGCTGCGTTTCACGGTCGGCGACGCGAACACACCCGATGCAGGCGGTACGCCGTTGGCGCTGCGGGCCAGCGTGCTCGAGTGTGTCGACGCGCTGGATCAATTGCACGCCATGCTCGGCCAGGCGCTTGCGGCCCGAGGCGGGGCCGACGCGCCGGGCGCTTCGGAATCGAGTAGCCCGCTGCGCGGCAGCGTTCATATCGCCGGTGTCGGTGACTGATCGGGCGCGGGATCGCCGAATCAACGCTGGGCGTCGGCGTCCGAGCGCGTCTTGCCGTAGAGGTGCCAGACGGCGATGAACATGGCTGCAATGGCCGGGCCGAGCACGAAGCCGTTGATACCGAAGACCACCATGCCGCCGAGCGTCGACATCAGCACCACGTAATCGGGCAGGCGCGTGTCCTTGCCGACGAGGATCGGCCGCAACACGTTGTCCACCAGGCCGATGACGAGCACGCCCCAGGCGATGAGCGCCGCGCCTTGCCAGAACGCGCCGGTGAAGAGGAAGTACAGCGCGACCGGCCCCCAGACGAGTGCCGCGCCGACGGCCGGCAGCAGCGACAGGAAGGCCATCACCACGCCCCACAGCAGCGCGCCCTTGACGCCGAGAAACCAGAGCGCCAGGCCGCCGAGGAAGCCTTGCAGCGCGGCCACCAGCAGGTTGCCTTTGACGGTAGCCCGAACCACCACGGTGAACTTGCCGAACAGTTCTCTGCGGTGCGCCGCCGCCAGCGGCACGGCGTGTCGCAGCGTGCGCGCCAGCGCGTCGCCGTCGCGGATGAGGAAGAAGGCCAGGTACAGCGTGATGAACAGATCGACGATGAACTGGAAGGTGATCTGGCCCAGGCCGAGCGCCTGTGTGGCGATCAACTGGCTGCCGCGCGCCAGCGCCTCGGTCAGGCGCTGCTGCAGCGTGTTGAAGTCGACCAGGCCGAAGCGGTCCAGCCAGGTCGTGACCCAGCCGGGCAGGGCGTCGAACAAGCCGCGGAAATAGCGCGTTGCACTCAGCTCGCCCGACTGCAGTTGCTCGTAGACGCCGGTGGCTTCGCGCGCCAGCGCGGCGGCGATCAGCGCCAGCGGCAGCACGACCACCACCAGCACGACCAGCAGGGTCAGCAGCGCCGCCGGTGTGCGGCGCTGCGCCAGGCGTGGCAACAGTCGGCGGTAAAGCGGCGCGAACAGCAACGCGATGATCATGCCCCACAGGATCGTGCCGTAGAACGGCAACAGGATCCACGCCAGCGCTGCCGAGACTGCCAACAGCAGCGCCAGCAGAGCGCGCCTCTCGGTCAACGTCGGCTGGCTTTCAGGAGCCTGCGTCATCGACAGCCACGAGCCCGCTTCGCCAGCCGCGCGCGCACGCTCAGTTCTTGCGTCCGCCCAGCACCAGCAGCACGCCGCCGGCCACGATGGCGCCGATGCCGGCCCACATCGGTACGTTCACGGTCTTCTTTTCCGTGACCTTCAACTCGATCGGTCCGAGCTTGGCGCCGACCGACTCCTTGTTGTAGCTGAAGCCACCGTAGGCCAAGGCCAGTACGCCGGCGACGATCAGGACGATGGCCGCCATCCGGGTCATGTTCATGAGTGTGGTTCCTGGGGTGGGAAGGGAGGGCGGGGCGCCTGCTCAGGGCAGGGTTGCCGGTGCCGCCGCCTCGAGCTGCGCGCGACAGCCGGCGCGGTGCACGGCGTTCGGTCCGGCGTTGCAGCGCGACATGGCGTCGGCACGCTCTGCGCTGACGCGCCAGCGCGCCTGGCTGTTGGCAACACCCGAGGCAACCACCTGCTGAAAGGCGAACAACAGCGACAGCACGCTCGCCGCTGCAGCCAAGCCGGGCACCCAAGACGCCAGGCGAGCACGCAATGCGGGGTAGCGCGAGGCCCAGGCGATCCATGCGGGGTGTGTCGACATGCGACGATGGTGGTCGTGCGGGGCCCGCTGTTCCGTGGGATTTGCAGCCGATCTGCTGTAGGCGGCGACTGACATCGGCGGCGGCCCGCTGGTGCGGAAAATCGGCGCGCGTTTACCCCAGGGCGCTGACCCTGCGACAATAGGGGCATGAGCAAAGCGACCCCATCGACCAAAGTCTCGGAAAACGGCCTGCGTTACGCGGCCAAGGTGTCAGGATCGCCGTTCACGGGCACGGGCCACACGCGCTCGTGCTTCCTGTGCGGCCGGCACCGGCAGGCAGCGCAACTGAAGTCCAAGCGCGTGCTGGGGCGGGCCGAAATGGTCTGCGCCCCGAGCTGCAACAGCGTCGAGTAGTTTGTCCTGCTTCGCAGGCGCGCGATGTTGACCGTCGAGCGCCTGCGCGAGCTGACGCTGCGCTGTCACACCCACACGCTCGGGCAGCGGCACTTGAGCGCCGCCAGCGGGCTGGTCTGCGCGCACGGCCGCGCTTACGTCGTCGGCGATGACGAGCATGCGCTGGCGGTCTTCAGCGATGCCCGCACACCCGGTCGCACCGTGCCGCTGTTCGAGGGCGCCTTGCCGGCCGACAAGAAGGCGCGCAAGCGGCGCAAGCCCGACACCGAGACCTTGCTGCTGCTGCCGGCGAGCCGGGCCGCGCCGCACGGTGCGCTGCTGACGCTGGGTTCGGGCTCGCGGCCGAAGCGCTGCCGCGGCGCCTGCATCGACTTCGACGCTGACGGCGAGCCGCGATCGCCGGCGCGGCGACTCGATCTCGACGCGCTGTACGAACCGTTGCAACGGCGCTTCCAGGCGCTGAACATCGAGGGTGCGTTCATCTCGCAGCGCGAGTGCGTGCTGCTGCAGCGCGGCCACCAGGAGGGCTCGCCGAATGCGTCGGTGCACTACGCGCTGGCTGCGCTGCTGCGCTGGCTGCACGGCACCGGCCCCGCGCCGGCGCCGCAGCGCATTCGCCGGCACCGGCTCGGCAACGTGGAAGGCGTGCCCCTGACCTTCACCGACGGCGCGGCGCTGGCTGACGGGCGCTGGGTCTTCACTGCCGTGGCCGAGGACACCGACGACAACGTCGCCGATGGCGCCTGCGTCGGCAGCGCGGTCGGCGTGATGACGGCGCAGGGCAAGGTGCAGGCGTTGCTCGCGCTGCCCGGCCGCGAAAAGGTCGAAGGCATCGCAGCGCGCCAGATCGGCGGTGCGGTGGAGCTGTGCCTGGTCACCGACGCCGACGATCCGCGCATCGCCTCGCGTCTGCTGCGCGGCCGCTTCACGCTGTAGCGCGCGGCCGATAATTCGCGACCAAACCCAGGCACCACCGAGGCGACGCCGTGGCCATCAGTGTTTTCGACCTCTTCAAGATCGGCATCGGGCCGAGCAGCTCACACACGGTGGGGCCGATGCGCGCCGCGCGCCTGTTTGTGCTGCGCTTGGCTCATGACGGCCTGCTGGAGCGCGCGGCGCGTCTGCGCGCGCAGCTCTACGGCTCGCTCGGCGCCACCGGCAAGGGCCACGGCAGCGACAAGGCGGTGCTGCTCGGCCTGGCCGGGCACGAGCCCGACACGGTGGATGTGGAAGCGATTCCGGCGTTGCTGGAGGAGGTACGCAGCCGCGGGCAGCTCGTGCTGCACGGTGGGCGCGCCATCGGCTTCGACGAAAAAACGGACCTCGTCTTCCACCGCCGCGAGACGCTGCCGTTTCACGCCAACGGCATGCGCTTCGAGGCCTTCGACGCCGGCGGCTGTGAACTCGCCAACCGTGCTTACTACTCGGTCGGCGGCGGCTTCGTCGTCAGCGATGAGGTGGCGGCCGACGGCAGCAAGCACAAGGTCATCGCCCCCGACGCCGCGGTGCTGCCGCACCCGTTTCACAGCGGCGACGAGTTGCTCGTGCGCGCGCACGAGATCGGCGGCTCGATCGCCGATGTGGTGCGCCGCAACGAGCGCCATTGGCGCGCGGACGCCGACACCGAAGCTGGCCTGCTGAAGATCTGGCGCGTCATGCAGGAGTGTGTGAAACGCGGTTGCGCCACCGACGGCGTGCTGCCCGGAGGCTTCAAGGTCAAGCGCCGCGCGGCGCAACTGCACCGCGACCTGACGGCCAACCCCGAAGCCGCGCTGAGAGACCCGCTGCAGGTCCTCGACTGGGTCAACCTGTACGCGCTGGCCGTCAACGAGGAGAACGCCGCCGGCGGCCGCGTCGTCACCGCACCGACCAACGGCGCGGCCGGCATCGTGCCCGCCGTGCTGCACTACTACGCGCGCTTTGTCTCGGGTGCGACTAACGCGGGCGTCGTCGACTTCCTGCTCACCGCTGCGGCCATCGGCATGCTCTACAAGGAGAACGCCAGCATCAGCGGCGCCGAGGTCGGCTGCCAGGGCGAGGTCGGCGTGGCCTGCAGCATGGCCGCCGGAGCGCTGTGCGCGGTGATGGGCGGCACGCCCGAGCAGGCGGAGAACGCCGCCGAGATCGGCATGGAGCACCACCTCGGCCTGACCTGCGATCCGGTCGGCGGCCTGGTGCAGATTCCGTGCATCGAGCGCAATGCGATCGCGTCGGTGAAGGCGATCAACGCCGCGCGCATGGCGCTGCGCGGCGACGGCACGCACTTCGTCTCGCTCGACAAGGTCATCAAGACGATGCGTGAGACCGGCGCCGACATGCAGACCAAGTACAAGGAAACGGCCCGCGGCGGCTTGGCCGTCAACATCGTCGAGTGTTGACGCAGCGCCGCACTTGCGGCGCCCGCAAGTCTCGGCCTAAACTGGCTGAATGAACCGAACAGTACATTCTGCGCCGTTGCGCAAGACCGCCAAAGCCAAGGCCAAGGTCGCGCCACGCACCAACGACCCCGATCGCACGATGGCCGACATCCTCGAAGTCGCCACGCGCGAGTTCGCCGAGAAGGGCCTGGCCGGGGCGCGCATCGACGCCATCGCCGAGGCGATGCGCACCAGCAAGCGCATGATCTATTACTACTTCGGCAGCAAGGAGGGTCTGTACCTCAAGGTGCTCGAAGAGTCGTACCGGCGCATCCGCCAGATCGAATCCGAGGCGCACCTCGATGACCTCGCCCCCGAGGACGCGCTGCGCCGGCTGGTCGGCCACACCGTGGACTACCAGTGGGCGCATCCCGAGTTCGTGCGCCTCGTACAGAGTGAAAACATCCACCGTGCGGAGTATCTGGCGCAGAGCAAGATGATCCGCAAGCTGAACGTGCCGGCGATCGACAGTCTGACGCGCATCATCGAGCGCGGCCAGAAGACCGGCGTGTTCAGGGCCGGGCTGGATGCGATCGACCTGCACATGTCGATCAGCGCGCTGGCGGTCTTCAACGTCGCCAACCGGCACACCTTCGCGCTGATCTTCGAGCGCGACCTCGACTCGCCGCGCGCGCTGGTGGCGCGCCGCGACAGCATCATCGAGATGGTGGTGCGGTACGCGCGCAAGTAGTACCGGCGCGCGCTGCAGCACTCGCTGCACACATTACGGGTTTCCCCGCATTATAAAACTAACCAGTTCGTACATTATCAGGACTGAAGGAGACAAGCCCATGGACTGGCTCGACAAGGCCGCCGCTGCCTACTGCAAGATGCTCGAGTCGCTGCTCGTGCTGCTGATGGCCGTGATGGTGCTGATGGTGTTCGGCAACGTGGTGCTGCGCTACGCCTTCAACTCGGGCATCACCGTCAGCGAAGAGCTGTCGCGCTGGGCGTTTGTCTGGATGATCTTCCTCGGCGCCATCATCGCCATCAAGGAGAACGGTCACCTCGGCACCGACATGCTGGTCGGGCGCCTCGGCCGCACCGGCAAGATGGTCTGCCTGGGCATCGCCGAGAGCGCGATGATCTATTGCGCTTGGCTCGTCTTCTCCGGCGGGCTGCAACAGGCGCGCATCAGCCTCGATGTCGAGGCGCCGGTTTCGGGATGGTCGATGTCGTGGCTGACCGGCGCTGCCGTCGTCTTCGGCGTCTCGGCCGGCGCCTTCCACCTGCTCAAGCTCGCTCGCCTGCTCACGGGCAAGCTGGCGGATGAGGAATTGGTGACAGTGCAGGAATCCGAAGACTTGGCCAGCTTGAAGATCGAGGAGACGAAACAATGACCCCCAGCTCACTGCGTTCGCGGCCCCCCGAGGGGGCGCGTCAGTGCCTTCGGGCGGCCGGGCGGCACTGACATGACCGTCGCCGTCTTCATCTTCTCCCTGCTTGGCGCCATGGCGCTGGGCATCCCGATCGCCTACTCACTGCTGCTGTGCGGCGTCGCGCTGATGCTGTACATGGGCAACTTCGATGCCCAGATCCTGGCGCAGAACTTGGTTGAGGGCGCCAACAGCTTCCCGCTGCTGGCGGTGCCGTTCTTCATGCTCGCCGGCGAAATCATGAACGTCGGTGGCCTGTCAAAGCGCATCATCAACCTGGCGATGACGCTGGTCGGCCATGTGCGCGGCGGCCTCGGCTATGTGGTGATCGTCGCCGCCTGCCTGCTGTCGGCGCTGTCCGGCTCGGCGGTGGCCGACGCCGCGGCGCTGGCGGCGCTGCTGCTGCCGATGATGGTCAAGGCCGGCCACGACCGCGCCAAGTCGGGCGGCCTGATCGCGTCAGCCGCGGTCATCGGCCCAATCATCCCGCCGTCGATCGCCTTCGTCATCTTCGGCGTGGCGGCCAACGTCTCGATCACCAAGCTGTTCCTGGCCGCGATCGTTCCAGGCCTGCTGCTGGCGGTGGCGATCGCGATCGCCTGGCACATCGTCGCCAAGCGTGAGAACACGACGCCGCCGCCCAAGGCCAGCGGCGCCGAACGCCTGGCTGCGCTGCGCGGCGCAACATGGGCGCTGGTGCTGCCGGTGATCGTGCTGGTTGGCCTGCGCGCGGGCGTGTTCACGCCGACCGAGGCGGCCGTCGTCGCCGCTGTGTACGCACTGATCATCTCGACCGTCGTTTACCGTGAGCTCAAGCTGTCGCAGCTCTACGGCGTCTTCGTCTCCGCCGCCAAGACCACGGCAGTGGTCATGTTCCTGGTCGCCGCGGCCATGGTCAGCGCCTGGCTGATCACGGTGGCCAACCTGCCGGCGCAGTTGATCGAGTTGCTGCAGCCGTTGCTCGACAAGCCGATCCTGCTGATGTTCATGATCATGATCATCACCATCGTCGTCGGCACGGCGATGGACATGACGCCGACGATCCTGATCCTCACCCCCGTGCTGATGCCGCTGGTCAAGGCGGCCGGCATCGACCCGGTGTACTTCGGCGTGCTGTTCGTGATGAACAACTCGATCGGCCTGGTGACGCCGCCGGTGGGCACCGTGCTCAACGTCGTCGCCGGTGTCGGCAAGCTGAGGATGGACGAGGTCACGCGCGGCGTCGTGCCTTTCATGATCGCCCAGTTCGGTCTGCTCTTCCTGCTCGTGCTGTTCCCGCAGATCGTGCTCTGGCCGCTCAAGCTTTTCTACTGAAGCCCCTATCGATTTCCCCCACCCTGACCCCAGGAGACATTCACCCATGAAGCGTTCATTCATCAAGTCCCTCGTCGCCATCGCGGCGTTCGCCGCCGTCGGCACCTCGTTCGCTCAGGAGCGCACGATCAAGTTCGCCACCCAGAACCCGGTCGGCCACCCGATCGAACTCGGCATGAAGAAGTTCGCTGAGATCGTGCAGGCCAAGAGCGGCGGCAAGATCAAGGTCAACCTGTTCCCCGGCGGCCAGCTCGGCAGCGACCAGGCCAACGTCAC
>JANNJX010000730.1:0-2967 GCA_031396005.1 Burkholderiales bacterium | reverse complement strand
CGAGGTGCCGGCGCAGCGCGGCGATCAGGTCGGACTGGCCTTCGACGCGACGCAGGTGTCGCTGTTCGACAAAGCCTCGGGCCGGGCACTGCGCACCGCGCGCTACGACGCGGCGGCCACGGCGCGCACGCTGCGGCACGGTGCAGCACTCGGAGCTGCTCATGGCTGAACTGTCTCTGCGCGGTCTGACCAAACGCTTCGGTGACGTGACAGCGGTGCGTGAGCTGAACCTCGAGGTCGCCAGCGGCGAGTTCATCGTGCTGCTCGGCCCGAGCGGCGCCGGCAAGACGACGACGTTGCGTCTGGTGGCCGGCCTGGAGCAGGCCGATGCCGGCCAGGTGTACATCGGCGGCGTTGACGTCACGCGTACCGCCCCGGCGCTGCGTGACGTGACCTTCGTCTTCCAGCAGTACTCGCTGTACCCGCACCTGAACGTCTTCGACAATCTCGCGTTTCCGCTACGTTCGCCGATGCGCCGCATCGGCGAAGACGAGGTCCGCCGCAAGGTCAACGAGGTGGCCGGTTTGCTGCGCATCGAAGACAAGCTCGCCAACCCCGCCACCAAACTCTCCGGCGGCCAGATGCAGCGCGTGGCGATCGGCCGCGCGCTGGTGCGCGAGCCGGCCGTGACGCTGATGGACGAGCCGCTGTCGTCCCTCGACGCCAAGCTGCGCAACGACCTGCGGCTGGAGGTGAAGCGCATCCAGCAGGACCTCGGCGCGACGATGCTCTACGTCACGCACGACCAGACCGAAGCGATGACGCTGGCCAACCGCATCGGTGTGCTCGAGCGCGGCGCGCTGGTGCAGGTCGGCACGCCGCAGCAGATTTATCGCGAGCCGGTGAACAGCTATGTCGCCGCGCGCCTGGGCTCGCCGCGCATCAACCTGCTGCCGCGTGCGGCCGTGGGTGACCTGCAAGCACCGTGTGCAGCGGCCACCATCGGCGTGCGGCCCGATGCGACGCGCCTCACATGGGCCAACGGCCATGACGACGGCCACGTCAAAGCGCAAGTGCGCCGCATCGAGCATCTCGGTGACCAGATCAACGTGCACATGGCGTTGGGTGAGCACGAACTGATCACGCTGTGCAACGACGCCACGGGCCTCGAGCCCGGCCGCTCGGTGTCGGTGCAGTTCACCGCGCCGTTGTTCTTCGATGCCGCGGGGCAGCGCATCACCGCATGAACCAGGGAGCCCGAAGATGGAACTGAAGAAGATCATCGAAGCCGCGACGACGACGCTCGTCGATCACGTCGAAGAACTGACCGCGCTCGATGCGGCCATCGGCGACGGCGACCACGGCCTGAACATGAAACGCGGCGCGCAGGCGATCCAGGCCAAGCTCGACGAGTTGCACACGATGACGCTCAACGACGCGCTGAAGACGATGGGCATGACCTGCATGTCCACGGTCGGCGGCTCGTCAGGCCCGGTGTTCGGCACGCTGATGGTGACGCTCGGCAAGGAATTGCCGCCGCAGCCGCAGGCGGCCGACATGGCGCGCGCGCTGGCCGCGGGCATTGCGGCGCTCTCCCGTCTCGGCAAGGTCGAGGTCGGCCAGAAGACCTTGCTCGATGTGCTCGACCCGGTGCAGAAGGTACTCGCCTCCGGCGGCGACAACATGGTGGCCCGCGTGCGCCAATGCGCGCACGTCAGCGCTGCGGCCACCGCGCAGATGGATGCGATCAAGGGCCGCGCGTCGTTCCTCGGCGACCGCGCGCTCGGCCATGTGGATCCCGGCTCGCGCTCGATGGCCCTGGTCATCGACGCGGTGTGTGACTCGCTGTCATGAACCCCCCCGAAGCGCCTGCGGCGCCTCCTCCCAAGGGGCACCGCCAGCGGCCTGGCAAAGCCAGTTCCGCGGCGGCCGCTGGGCTTCGACCTATTCGCGCGTCCGTCCGTGACGCGCTGCGTCAAGTAGGAGCAACTCCATGAAAAAACTGATCAACCACATCGACAGCGTGCTCACCGAAAGCCTCGACGGCTTCGCCGCGGCGCATGCCGACATCGTCACGCTCGGGCCTGAGCATCAGTTCGTGCGCCGCGCGCAGATCAAGCCGGGCAAGGTGGCGCTGATCTCGGGCGGCGGCTCGGGCCACGAGCCGCTGCACGCCGGCTTCGTCGGTCACGGCATGCTCGACGCGGCGTGCCCGGGCCAGGTCTTCACCTCGCCGACGCCGAACCAGATGCTCGCTGCGGCTCAGGCGGTGGACAGCGGTGCCGGCGTGCTGTTCATCGTCAAGAACTACAGCGGCGACATGATGAACTTCCAGATGGCCGCCGAAATGCTGGACGGCGAAAACGCGACCGTGATCGTCAACGACGACGTCGCGGTCGAAAACTCGACCTACACCACGGGGCGACGCGGCGTGGCCGGCACACTGATCGTCGAGAAGATCGTCGGCGCCGCGGCCGAGCGGGGCGACAAGCTCGCGGCGTTGAAGTCGCTCGGCGATGCGGTGAACTCCGCCACCGCATCGATGGGCGTGGCGCTCACGTCATGCACCGTGCCGGCGGCCGGCAAGCCGACCTTCCAGATCGGCGCCGACGAGATGGAGATGGGCGTCGGCATCCACGGCGAGCCGGGGCGGCGCCGCGTCAAGCTCGGCACGGCCGACGAGATCGCGGCCGAGCTGACGGGCGCGATCCTGAAAGACCTGTCGTTGAAGCCCGGCCGCGAAGTCATCCTGCTGGTCAACGGCTTCGGTGGCACGCCGCTGCTCGAGCTCTACCTGATGGTCAACGCCGCGCACAAGGTGCTGGCCGGCGCGGGTGTGAAGGTGGTGCGGCACCTCACCGGCCCCTTCGTCACCTCGCTCGAGATGGCCGGCTGCTCGATCACCGTCAGTGCGCTCGACGATGCATCGCTCGCGCTGTGGGATGCGCCGGTGCATACCGCTGCGCTGCGCTGGGGTTGCTGAGCATCAGATGATGTTGATCTCGCGCAGCGGTTCGTTGCGCGGCA
>JANNJX010000708.1:0-12835 GCA_031396005.1 Burkholderiales bacterium | reverse complement strand
GCCGAAGTGTTCGCCATCGGCCTGTGGATCGCGCTGCCGATGGTCGGCATGCTGCTCTTCGTCAACCTCGTGCTCGGCATCATCTCGCGCGTGGCCTCGCAGATGAACATCTTCGCCATCGGCTTCCCGGTGACGCTCGGCGTCGGGCTGCTGGGCATGCTGCTGACGCTGCCGATGATGCAGGCGCCGTTCACGATGGCCCTCGAGCGCATGCTCGAAAAGTTTCAGTAGAGCGCCTGCTCCACAAGTTTCAGTGAGGCCAAGAAAAACAAAGGCGGCCCGCAGGCCGCCTTTGTCACAGGATCGACGTGACGCCGCTCACTTGGCGATCGACACCCATTCCCAACTGAAATAGTTGTCGGCGCGGTGCACGACACTGACGTTGCTGCGCGCCGCCCAAGGGATCACCTGGCGGTGCAGCGGGATCGTGTGCACCTGCTCCTTCCACTCGGTCAGCGCGGCCAGGACCAACTCCTTGCGCTTGGCCGGGTCGGCTTCGACACTCGACCGGGCGGCCAGATCGTCGAACTTGGCGTTGCTGCTGCGGCCGTAGTTGTACGAGCCGATGCCGCCCGTGGGCTGCAGGTTGCGCAGCACCGGCGTCAGTGTCGGGTCGGCGTCGGTAATCGCGCCGCCCCAGCCAAGCATGTACATGCTGGTGTCGTACTTCTCCAGCTTGGGGAAGTAGGTCACGCGCGGCAGCGTCGCAACCTTGACCGTGACGCCGATCTTCTGCCACATGCCGGCCAGCGCGATGCAGATCTCTTCGTCCTGGATGTAGCGGTTGTTCGGGCAATCGAGCTGAACCTCGAAGCCGTTCGGGTAGCCGGCCTCGGTCATCAACTGCTTGGCCTTGGCCAGATCGAACGGGAAGCGGGTTTCGATCTTCGGATCGTTGAAGTACGCCTTCGGCGACGGCGTCATGCCGCCCGAGGGGAAGCTTTGGCCGCTCATCAGCTTGTTCTTCATCGTGTCGATGTCGACCGCGTGGTACAGCGCCTGGCGCACACGCACGTCCTTGAAGGGGTTCTTGCCCTTGACGTTGCTGTAGAGCAGTTCGTCGCGGAACTGGTCCATGCCGATGAAGACGATGCGGTTCTCCGGGCCGTCGATGACTTTCACGCCCGCGGTGTTGCGCAGCTTGGCCACGTCGCGCGGCGGCGGGTCGAGGATGAAGTCGAGCTCGCCGGAGATCAGCGCCGCGCTGCGCGTGGCGTCGTTGCCGATCGGCGTGAACACCACCTCCTGCACGTTGCCTTCGATCTTGCCCCAATAGTTGGGGTTGCGCTTCCAGGTTGTCTTGATGCCCGGCTCGCGCTTGACAAGGATGTACGGGCCGGTGCCGTTGGCATTGAGCACCGTGTAGGTTTCTTCCTTGTTCTTGAAGTCCTGCGGCTTGGTGACCTTGTTCTTCTCGCTCCACTCCTTGTCCATCAACATGATCTGCGCGATGTGGTCGACGAAGATCGGATTGACCTTGGCCAGCTCGAACTCGACCGTGAGGTCATCGATCTTCTTCGGCTTGCCCACGGCGTTGGAATACACCGCCACCTGCGACGTCGGCTGCGCTGCGCGCTCGAACGAGTAGACGACATCGTCGGCGGTGAAGGCGGCTCCGTCGTGGAACTTGACCCCTTGCCGCAACTTGAAGCGCCACTTCAACGGCGAGACCTGCTCCCACGATGTGGCCAGGCCGGGGACGAAGTTGAGCTGCTTGTCGCGGTGCACCAGGTACTCGTGCACCTGCTGGTTCACCGAGTTGGTGAACGATTCGTTCTGCGAGTGCGGGTCCATCGTCTGCGGGTCGCCCTGGCTGGCGAAGCGCAGGGTCTGTGCATGGGCCGCGGCGCCCAGCCCGAGCGCCGCGGCGGCCAGGGTGGTGAGGAAGAAACGATTGATCATGGTGGGTCCAGCTCCTGTCGGAACGAAACCGGCAGTTTAGGCACCGCCCGAAAGGCCCCTGTTGGGGGTTAACGCGAGGGACTCGCAAGACGCGGGCCTGCCCGCTCCGCAGCGCAAGCGCCACCACAAAAACAAAGACCGCCCGCAGGCGGTCCTTCAAAAGTGCAGCGCGCGGCGCTCAGCGGAAATACGACTCCTTGACCGTGCGCACCTCGCCCGGCAGCGACGACAGGTACTCGGCCATCGCCTTCAACTCGGGAAGCGTGAACTGCTTGACCTGCCCGCCCATGATGGCGTTGTTGCGGCCGACCTGCGGGTTGGCCTCGGTCTTGTACGACTTGAGCGCCACGTACAGGTAGTCGGCATGCTGGCCGGCGATCTTCGGGTAGCTGCCGTCGATCGGCTTGTTGTAGTTGGCGCCATGACACGACGCGCAGGCGCCTTTGGTCAGCAGCGCCGTCACCTCGGGCGACGCGGGCGCGGCGCCGTCCGGCGGCGCCGACGCGGCCTCTTTGCCGCCATGCTGCTCGTAGAACGCCGACAGGTCGGCGATGTCCTGCTCGGTCAGCGAGACGGCGATCGCGCGCATCGTCGGGTGCTTGCGGTCGCCCTTCTTGTAGGCGGCGAGCGACCCGGCGATGTACTTCGCGCCCTGGCCGGAGATCATCGGCACCTTGTGCACTTCCGGAAAACTCGCCTGGTAGCCCTTGATGCCATGGCAGCCGATGCACATCGCGGCTTTCTTTTCGCCAGCGGCGGCCGAAGCCAAACCCGCAGGCTTGGCGTCCTGTGCATGAGCGATGGACAAAAGGGCCAGCAAGACGGTGGAGATCAGCGCGCGCTTCATAGGGTGGGGTGTGCGGTCCAGAACAGCGGCCAATTATAGGGTGGCCTCTATACTGATTCGATGAAGTTCCAAGGCTCCGACGCCTATGTCGCCACCCCCGACCTGATGCTCGCGGTCAATGCCGCGATCACGCTGAAGCGCCCGCTGCTCGTCAAGGGCGAGCCGGGTACCGGCAAGACGATGCTGGCCGAGCAGGTGGCGCAGGCGCTCGACATGCCGCTGCTGCAGTGGCACATCAAGAGCACGACCAAGGCGCAGCAGGGCCTGTACGAGTACGACGCGGTCAGCCGCCTGCGCGATTCGCAGCTCGCCGGCGTCGGCGACGACAAGGTGCGCGACATCCGCAACTACATCGTCAAGGGCGTGCTCTGGCAGGCCTTCACCACCGAGCAGCCGGTGGCGCTGTTGATCGACGAGATCGACAAGGCCGACATCGAGTTCCCGAACGACCTGCTGCGCGAACTCGACCGGATGGAGTTCTACGTCTACGAGACGCGCGAGCTGGTGACGGCGCGGCACCGCCCGGTCGTCTTCATCACCAGCAACAACGAGAAGGAGCTGCCCGACGCGTTTCTGCGGCGCTGCTTCTTCCACTACATCAAGTTCCCCGATGCCGAGACGATGCGCGCCATCGTCGACGTGCACTTCCCCGGCTTGAAGAAAGAGCTGCTCGCCGCGGCGCTGAAGAGCTTCTACGACGTGCGCAACCTGCCCGGCCTGAAGAAAAAACCGTCCACGTCCGAACTGCTCGACTGGTTGAAGCTGCTCGTGGCTGAGGACATTCCGCTCGAAGCCCTGCAGGGCAAGGACGACAAGGTGGCCCTGCCGCCGCTGGTCGGTGCGTTGCTGAAGAATGAGCAGGACGTGACGCTGTTCGAGAAGCTCGTCTTCATGCAGCGCCACAACCGGTGAGCGCCGCACGGCCGCTCCGAAGGCGCTCGCGCCCCCGTGGAGGGCCGGCCCTTACGGCCTTGGGGGCAAGGGGGCATTGCTGATGGCCTGGCCCGATTCGATCACGCTGCAAGGCCCGCACGCGACGCTTCGGCCGCTGTCGCACGAACATCACGACGCGCTGTGCGAGGCCGCGCGCGACGGCGAGATGTGGAAGCTCTGGTACACGAGCATCCCGTCGCCCGAAGGCATGCGCGCCGAGATCGCGCGCCGGCTCGATCTTCGCGCCGCGGGCTCGATGCTGCCCTTCACCGTCTTCGATGCCGCCGACCGCGGCGTCGGCATGACGACCTGCATGAACATCGACGCCGTCAACAAGCGCGTCGAAATCGGCAGCACCTGGTATCGCCGCAGCGCCCAACGCACGCCGCTGAACACGCAGTGCAAACGCCTGCTGCTCGGCCACGCTTTCGAAGCGCTCGATTGCATCGCCGTCGAGTTCCGCACGCACCGCCTGAACACGCAGAGCCGGCGCGCCATCGAGCGCCTGGGCGCGCAACAGGATGGCATGCTGCGCGCGCATTCGGTGGCCGCCGACGGATCGCTGCGCGACACCGCCGTGTACAGCATCACTGCGGGCGAGTGGCCTGCCGTGCGCTCGCATCTGGACTGGCAGTTGGCGAAGCCGCGGTAGCGGGCTGGCATGCACTCGGCCTCGCTCCTTCCGCCCGGCTATTTCAGCGCCGGCGTCCGGCAGACCGACCCCGTGATCGCCGAGGCGATCGAGCGCGAGAGGGCGCGCACGCAGGGCGTGATCGAACTCATCGCCTCGGAGAACATCGTCAGCCGCGCCGTGCTCGTCGTCCAGGGCTCGATCCTGACCAACAAGACGGTCGAGGGCTACCCCGGCAAGCGCTACCACGCCGGGGCGGTGAACGTCGATGCCGTCGAGCGCACGGCCATCCAACGCGCCTGCCAGCTCTTCGGCTGCCGCTTCGCCAACGTGCAGCCGCACTCGGGCAGCCAAGCCAACCACGCGGTGCTGCACGCGGTGGCCGAGCCGGGCGAGACGATCCTGTCGATGGACCTCAACGCCGGCGGCCACCTGAGCCACGGCGCGTCGGCGAACTTCAGCGGCAGGTGGTTCGAGGTCGTCAACTACGGCGTCGGTGCGGCCGACGGTCTGATCGACTACGACCAGGTCATCGAACTGGCGCGAGAACACCAACCCAAGCTCATCATCGCCGGCGGTTCGGCCTACCCGCGCGCGCTCGACTTCGCCGCCTTCCGCCGCGCCGCCGACGCCGGCGGCGCGAAGCTGCTGGTCGACATGGCGCACTTTGCCGGCTTGGTGGCTGGCGGCGCGCACGAATCGCCGGTGCCGCACGCCGACATCGTCACGACGACCACCTACAAGTCGCTGCGCGGGCCGCGCGGCGCCATCATTCTCTGGAACGACGAGGCCTTGAGCAAACGCATCGACAACGCCGTCTTCCCCGGGCTGCAGGGCACGCCGTCGCTGCACATCGTCGCCGCCAAAGCGGTCGCGCTCGGCGAGGCCTTGCGACCCGAGTTCGCACACTACGCCGCAGCGGTGCTGGCCAACGCGCGAACACTCGCCGGCCGGCTGCAGCGCCGCGGCTTCGACCTCGTCGGCGGCGGCACCGACACGCCGCTGATGCTCGTCGATCTGCGCGCCAAGGGCCTCACCGGCGCGCCGGCTGCACAAAGCCTCGAACGCGCCCGCATCATCGCCAACATGAACCCGATCCCGTCGGACCCCGTTGACCTGAAGGTGATGTCGGGGCTGCGCTTCGGCGTCTCCGGGGCAACGACGCGCGGCCTCGGCGTTGCGGACTTCGACGTCCTCGGCGACCTTATCGCCGAGGTGCTCGAAGGGCTGCGCGCCACGCCGAACGACAACAGCGCCGTCGAGGTGCGCGTCGGCGCACGTGTGGGCGAGATCGCGGCGCGGTTTGCGACCTACGGCTGAAGCAGCAGCCTCAGCCCTGCATCACCTCGACCCGATTGCGCCCCCTCGCCTTGGCCTTGTAGAGCGCCCGATCGGCGCGCGCCAGCAGGTCGCCCGCGGCCACGTCTTCGCTCGTGCTCGCGGCCACACCGATCGACAGCGTGACGCGCAGGTTCGAGGCGCGGGCGTGGATGTGTTCGGCTTGCCTCGCCAGGCGCAGCCGCTCTGCCGCCTGCACGGCGCCGGCGAGCGAGGACTGCGGGGCGACGATGATGAATTCGGCACCGCCGTAGCGGCCGACGCTGTCGGCCTGACGCGCCTGCGCGGCGATGACCGCAGCCACGTGCTCCAGCACCTGGTCGCCGACAGGCTGGCCGTGCGCGTCGTTGATGCGCTTGAAATGATCGACGTCGATCAGCAACACCGCAAAGCCAACGCAGCCGCGCGACGACTGCGCCCACAGGTGTTCCATCGTGCCGTCGATGGCGCCGCGGTTCTCCAGGCTGGTGAGTGCGTCGCGGCGCGAGGCGCGCTGCAACTTGAGCAACAGGCGCTGCGTCAGCAGCACCATGAAGCCGAAGTTGAAGAGCGCCGTGCCGAAAAGGTACAGCGGCATCAGCCCCGGACCCGCGGCGGCGGGGCCATGCATCTCTTGAGGCGCCTCGATCGACAGGGCCTGCTGCAATGCCAGCAGCAGCAGCAGGACGACGATGACGACGCCCGACACGATCAACGCCAGCCAGGTCGTGCGGCCGAACTCGGCCCGCACCGGCACGCGCACCCGGCCGATCATCCGCGCCATGACATACGCTTGGCCGGCGTACGACAGCAAAATGCGCCAGACCGACCCCGCGGGCCCGGTCTCGCATCACTGCGGCCTCGTCCTCTTTGAGCAGCAGCGCGCAACCCAGCCAGCCGACGGCGTACAGGCCGAACTGAAATGCCACCAGCGACAACAGCGGGCTGATGGTGATGGCGTCGGCACTGCCCATGCGCCGGTGAGTGTAGGCGCATAAGTGACGCAGGCGGCAGGCAGGCCGGCCGATTGCCGGATACTCTGTCAATCGTGTTGATCGACTTTTTCTACACCCTGCGCGCGGCAAAGTTGAAGGTCTCCGTCAAGGAGTATCTGACGCTGCTCGAAGCGATGCAGGCCGGCGTCATCGGGCCCTCGGTCGACGAGTTCTACTACCTGGCCCGTACCTCGCTGATCAAGGACGAAGCGCACTTCGACAAGTTCGACCGCGCCTTCGCTGCCTACTTCAAGGGCGTCGAGCTGCTCACCGATTTAACGCAGGACGTGCCGCTGGAGTGGCTGAGGAAGACGCTCGAACTCGAGCTCAGCGCCGAAGAAAAGGCGGCGATCGAGAAGATGGGCTGGGACGAGTTGATGGACACGCTGAAGAAGCGTTTCGAAGAGCAGAAAGAGCGCCATGAAGGTGGTAGCAAGATGATCGGCACCGGCGGCACGTCGCCCTTCGGCGCCTACGGCGTGAACCCGCAGGGCATCCGCATCGGCCAGGCGTCGGGGCGCAACAAGAGCGCGGTCAAGGTCTGGGACCAGCGCGCCTACAAGGACTACGACGACACCAAGGAGCTCGGCACGCGCAACATCAAGGTGGCTTTGCGCCGCTTGCGCCGCTTCGCACGCGAAGGCAGCGATCTCGAACTCGACCTCGACGACACGATCCACAGCACGGCCGCCAACGCGGGCTTTCTCGACATCAAGATGCACCCCGAGCGCCACAACAAGGTCAAGGTGCTGCTGCTGATGGACGTCGGCGGCACGATGGACGAGCACATCCACCGCGTCGAGGAACTTTTCTCGGCCACGAAGTCAGAGTTCAAGCACCTCGAGTTCTACTACTTCCACAACTGCGTCTACGACTTCATGTGGAAGAACAACCGGCGCCGCTTCTCCGAGAAGTTCGCCACCTGGGACGTGATCCGCAAGTACAACCGCGACTACAAGTTGCTCTTCGTCGGCGACGCGACGATGAGCCCGTACGAGATCCTCCAGCCCGGCGGCAGCGTCGAGTACAACAACGAAGAGCCCGGCGCCGAGTGGTTGCAACGTCTCACGCACGCCTTCCCGAAGTTCGGCTGGATCAACCCGGAGCCGCAGGGCGTGTGGCAGTACCGGCAGAGCATTTCGATCATCGGCCAGTTGATGAACCAGCGCATGTTCCCGCTGACGCTGGCCGGCCTCGAAGGAGCGATGCGGCTGCTGTCGAAATGATGCGGGCTGCGGTCGCGCTGCTGCTGGCTTTTGCCCTCGCTGGCTGCGCCGCGCTGCGGCCTGCCGTCAGCGACACGGCGCCGCCGCCGCCGCAAGTCGTCGTGCAGATCGACGCTCCCGAGGCCTTGCAGAACCTGCTCGACACGCACCTCGACCTGGCGCGGCTGGTGCGCGTGGCCAGCGGCGATGCCAACGAGCCAATCAGCGAATCCGAATTGCGACGCCTCGAAAACGTCACGCCGGCGCAGGCGCGCGCGCTGCTCGCCACCGAGGGTTACATGGCGGCGCAGGTGCGCACCTTGCGCGAAACGCCCGAGGGCGCCGACGCCCGGCCGCGTGTGCGTGTCATCGTCGAAGCCGGCGTGCGCTCGCAGATCGCCAGCGTGGCGCTGCAGGTCAGCGGCCCGCTCGGCGATGAGGCCGCTGCCGGCGACAGTGCCGCGCAAGCGCTGGTCGATCAATGGCGTGGCGGCTGGACGCTACCGGCCGGCCGGCCGTTTTCCAACGCCGCCTGGCGCGACGCCAAGAACAACGCGCTGGCACGCCTGCGCGGCGCCGGTTATGCCGCAGCGACGTGGCAGAGCACGGCGGCCGATGTCGATGCCGACAGCGCCCGCGCCGCGCTCGACGTCAGCGCAGCCTCGGGGCCGCGCTTTCACGTCGGCGAGATGGTCATCGAAGGCCTCGAGCGGCAGGACGAAAAGAGCGTGCGCAACCTCGCCGACTTTTCCACCGGCGCGGCGATCACCGAGCAGCGCCTGCTCGACTACCAGGAGCGGTTGCAGCGCACCGGCTTGTTCGAAGGCGTGTCGGTGACGGCGGACGCCGACCCGGCGCGCGCCGGCGCCGCCACCGTCAGCGTGCGCTTGCGCGAGGCGCCGCTGCAGCAGGCCACGTTCGGCGTCGGCGTGTCTGCCAACAGCGGCGCGCGCGTGTCGGTCGAGCACCTGCATCGCAACATCGGCGGCCTGCGGGCAACGCTGCGCAACAAGCTCGAATGGGGTACCAAGCGTTCGTTGTATGAGGGCGAGCTGGCCTCGCACACGCTCGAAGGCCTGTACCGCAACCTGCTCGGCGGCGCCTGGGAGTCGATCGAGTCGGACACCGACCGCGTCTATTCGGCGCGCGTGCGCCTGGGCCGCGCCTACGAGACTCAGCGCCAGGAGCGGCTGTGGTTCGTGCAGGGCGAGCAGGTGCGCGTGCGGCCGTTCGCCACCAGCACCGCGGCCAGCGCTGGCACGCGCACCGACACCACGTCGGCCACGCTCAACTTCCACGGCACGCTGCGCGATCTCGACAGCATCGTGCTGCCCACGCGCGGCACGAGCCTGGCGTTCCAGTCCGGCGCCGGCCGCGTCTTCAGCGCCGATGCCAGCGGCCCGGTGCAACCGAAGAGCGGCCCTTTCGGCCGGCTGCATGTGCGCGCGCAGTGGTGGCAGCCGTTCGGCGACCGCTGGTATGCGCAGGCGCGCATCGAAGCCGGCCAGGTCTTCGCGCGCAACGAAGTCGAGGTGCCGGAGACGCAGCGCTTTCGCGCCGGCGGCGACGACTCGGTGCGCGGCTACGCCTGGCGCTCGCTCGCACCGCAGGTCGGCGGCGTCGATGTCGGCGGCCGCGTCGTCGCCACCGGCAGTGTCGAGATCGCGCACCCGGTGAGCGAAAAACTGCCGAGCGTGTGGTGGGCGGCGTTCGTCGATGCAGGACGTGCGGCCGAGAGCTGGAAGGGTTTCAGTCCTGCGTGGGGCGCCGGCCTGGGCGTGCGCTGGCGCAGCCCGGTGGGACCGCTGCGCGCGGATTTGGCGTACGGCGATGAAGTGCAGCGTTGGCGTTTGCACTTCTCGGTGGGGATCGCATTCTGATGAGCATGGCCCCCCCCGAAGCGGCTGCGCCGCCTCCCCCCGAGGGGCCAGCGCCAGCGGACCGGCGGCGCCGAATCCGCGGCGCTCGCTGGGCTTTGGGCGCGCTCGCGTTGCTCGCCGGCGTACTGGCGATCGCGGCGGCGGGGCTGTGGTGGGCCGCCGGCACCGCCAGCGGCAACGCGTGGCTGCTCGCGCGCGCGCCGTGGGTCACGGCCACACAGCCGTCGGGCCGCGTGCTGGGCGGCCCGTTCTCGGCGCAGCGCGTCGAGGTCCGTGCGGGCGCGCGTCTGATCGTGCTCGACAAGCTCGCCTGGCAAAACGCGCGCTGGGCTTGGCGGCCGCACAACGGCGCGTGGTTCGGTCTGGTCATCGACGATATGACCGTCGAGCGCGTGCAGATCGGCGCGGCGACAGCAGCCTCGATGACGCCGGCCGCAGCGCCGACGACGCTGCGCCTGCCGTTCGCACTGACGGTCGGCGCACTGCGCATCGGCGAGCTGCAAGTCGACGCGGCAGCGCCGCTGCGCGACATCGCCGCCCGCATCGAACTCGGCCACGACGCCGGCCGCGAGCACCGCGTGCCGTTGCTGACGTTGCGCGCCGATCTCGCGAGCGCCAGCGGCAGCGCACGCATCGCCGCCGATCCTCCCTTTGCGCTCGACGCGCAAGTTCAGGCCACGTCGATCGAAGGCGCCGCACGTCCGTGGCAAGCCAGCGCCAAGGCCAGCGGACCGCTCGCAGCGATCGCCGTGACTGCGCAACTGACGAGCCCACAAGCTGCCGGCGCGCAACTCGACGCGCAGGCAACCGTCTCGCCGTTTGCCGCTTGGCCGCTGTCGCAACTGCTGGCGCGCACGCGCGCGCTCGACCTGTCGGCGCTGCTGGCCGACGCACCGCAAACGCAGATTTCCGGCGAAGCACGCATCGACACGCAGGGCCTCGACAAGCCGATCTCGGCCAGCGTCAAGTTAACGAACGCGCAAGCCGGCCGCTGGGACGAGCGCCGCCTGCCGCTGGCCGACATCGAGCTCGACATCGCCGGCCGCGCCGACCAGCGCGACCGCCTGACACTGCGCCGCTTCGAGTTGAAGGCGCCCGGCAACGGCGGCCGTGCCACCGGCCAGGGCGAATGGAAAGGCGGCACGGCCACGATCGACCTGACGCTGCACGCGCTGCGCCCGGCGCTGCTCGACAACCGCGCGCCGATGATGACACTATCGGGCAGCTTCGGCAGCCGATGGCTCGGCCTGCCCTCGCCTGACGGCCAGAGCGCTGCGGGCAACACGCTGCAGTTGCAGAGCAAGCTCGCGCTCGAAGGCAAGCTCGACGGCAAACGGGGCGAAGCGGTGCGCATCGACGCCGGCCTGCAAGCCGAGCGCAGCGCCGACAGGCTGCGTATCGAATTGAGCGATGTGCAGGCGCGCGCCGGCGCGACCAGTTTGCGCGGCGCGATGACCGCCGAGCGCAGCAGCAGCGGTGCGATGCAGTTGACCTCGCAAGGCCAGGCGCAGGGGTTCGACCCGTCGCAGTGGTGGGCCACGGCGTCGGCGGCACGATTGAACGGCGCGTGGAAGGCCGAGCTGCAAGCGCCGCCGTCGTGGCGCTTCGATGCGAACAGCGCGGCGTCGTGGCTGGCGCTGCGCGGCAGGACCGAACTCGACGTGCAGAACAGCACACTGGCCGGCGTGCCGCTGCGAGCCACGCTGCGCGCAGACGGCACAGCGGCCGGCTGGAGCGTCGATGCCAAAGCCAGCGCCGCCAACAACAAGGCAGAACTGCAAGGCCTGTTCGCTGCGCGCGCCGACGGCGACCGCTGGCGTGCCGAGATCGACGCGCCCACGCTGGCCGCACTGCGTCCGCTCGTGAGCGCACTCGCACCGCGCGCGGGGATCGATGGCCTCGACGGCGCCGCCACCGGCCAGCTGCAAGTCAACGGCCGCTGGCCCGCCGTGCGCACCAGCGGCACAGTGCGTGGCAGCGCCTTGCGCGCCGGCCCGTTTGCCGCGACTCGGCTCGACGCATCATGGCAAGCCTCCCCCGACCGCGACGCGCCACTGTCGCTGAAGATCGAAGGCCAACGCGTGGCGCGCGACGAGGCCTCGTTCGACACGCTGCGGGCCACGATCGACGGCACGCTGTCCGCGCACCGCATCGACATCGACGGCACGAGCGCATTGCGACCGCCGGCGTGGACCGACACGCTGCTCGGCGCGACCCCGCAGGCAAACGCAGGGCCGCCCCAAGTTGCCTTGCCCCCCTCGGCGGGCGGCGGCGTCAACGCCGCCTCGGGACCGCCGGGGACACGCGGCAGCGCCCTCAAGCTGCGCGGCGAAGGCAGCTGGCAGCCGGGCGCCACCGGCGGTGGCGAGTGGCGCGCCAAGCTCGATGAAGTCGATGCGCGTGCAGGCGCTGCATCACAGCCGTGGCTCGCCGCGCGCAACGCCGAATTGCGCCTCGCGCTCGACGCGCAAGGCCGCATCACCGAAGCGCAAGCAATGCCGGGCGCGGCGACCGTGCTCGGCGCCGCGCTGACCTGGCGCGAGGCGCGCTGGCAGGCTGCGACGGCGCAGCGTGCGACGCAAGTGGCACTCGACGCGCAACTCGCGCCGCTGTCGATCGCGCCGTGGCTGGCGCGCTTCGCGCCCGAGGCCGGCTTCGGCGGCGACCTCACCGTCAAAGGCCGCGCCGTCGTCAGCAACGGCACCGCCTTCGGCGCCGACATCGTGCTCGAACGCGCCGGCGGCGACCTCACGGTGACCAGCGACGGCGTGACGCAAAAACTCGGCATGACCGACCTGCGCCTGTCGCTCGCCGCCGAGCAGGGCACCTGGCACTTTGCGCAGGCGGTGGCCGGCTCGAACCTGGGCGTGCTCGCCGGTGCAACCAGCTTGCGCTTGCCGCCGAGCGCCACCTGGCCCGCGGCCCAGACGCCGATGCAAGGCGTGCTCGAATGGCGCGTCGCCGATCTCGGCGTCTGGGCGCCGTTCACACCGCCGGGGTGGCGCGTCGGTGGCCGGCTGCGCACCAGTGCAGCGATCGGCGGGCGCTTCGGCGCACCCGAAATCGAAGGCCGCATGGAAGGCTCGGGCCTGGCGGTGCGCAACCTCTTGCAAGGCGTCGATCTG
>JANNJX010000791.1:0-8029 GCA_031396005.1 Burkholderiales bacterium | reverse complement strand
GCCAAGGGCGGCGACATCATCGCGCTCGGCAAGGCGCTGCGCACCGAGACGAAAGCGATCCAGAGCACACTGCCGGTCGGCATCGAGATGAGCCAGGTGCAGGACCAGCCGGAAGCGGTGTCGCGCTCGGTCGGCGAGTTCGTGCGCGTGTTGATCGAGGCCATCGTCGTCGTGCTCGCGGTGAGCTTCATCGCCTTGGGCTTTCACACCAAACCGTTCCGCGTCGACATCTGGCCGGGCCTGGTCGTCGGCATCACGATCCCGCTCGTGTTGGCGATCACCTTCGTGACGATGTTCTATTGGGGCGTCGGCCTGCACAAGATCTCGCTCGGCTCGCTGATCATCGCGCTCGGCCTGCTCGTTGACGACGCGATCATTGCCGTCGAGATGATGGTGCGCAAGATGGAAGAGGGCTACGACCGCCATCGCGCCGCGACCTTCAGCTACGAGCTGGTGTCGATGCCGATGCTGACCGGAACGTTGATCACCGCCGCGGGTTTTCTTCCGATCGGCCTGGCGAAGTCGGTGACCGGCGAATACACGTTTGCGATCTTCGCCGTCACGACCGCGGCGCTCGTCATCTCATGGTTCGTGTCCGTGTACTTCGTGCCTTACCTCGGCGTCAAGCTGCTGCGAACGAAGGCGCATGCCGATGGCGATCAGCCGCACGAGCTGTTCGACTCGCCGTTCTACACGCGCTTGCGCGCGCTGGTGAATTGGTGCGTGGCGCATCGCTGGATCACGCTCGGCATCACGCTGCTGACGTTTGCGCTCGGCGTCGTCGGCATGGGCCGCGTGCAGCAGCAGTTCTTTCCGGATTCGAGCCGGCCCGAGGTGCTGGTCGATTTGTGGCTGCCTGAAGGCGCGACGTTTCAGGAAACGGAGTCGGTGGCCAAACGCTTCGAAGCCCGCATCGCCAAGGAAGAAGGCGTGGCCAGCGTGACGGCTTGGATCGGCAGCGGCGTGCCGCGTTTTTATCTGCCGCTCGACCAGATTTTTCAGAATAGCAACGTCAGCCAGTTCATCGTCTTGCCGAAGGACTTGGCCGCACGCGACGCGCTGCGCGTGAAGCTGCCGGCGTTGCTGTCCACCGAGTTTCCTGAGGTGCGCGGCCGCTCGAAGGTGCTGCCCAACGGCCCGCCCGTGCCGTACCCGGTGATGTTCCGCGTCGTCGGCACCGACGTGGCGGGCGTGCGTGCGTGGACCGAGCAGGCCAAGGCAATCCTGCAAGCCAACCCGAACATGCGCGGCGTCAACGACAACTGGAACGAGCGTGTGAAGGTGCTGCGCCTGAATGTCGATCAGGACAAGGCGCGCGCGCTGGGCGTGACGAGCCAGAACATCGCCGTCGCCGCGCGCACCGTGCTCTCGGGCTCGACGGTCGGCCAGTACCGCGAGGGCGACAAGCTGATCGACATCGTGCTGCGCCAGCCGGCCGACGAGCGCAACGCGATCACCGATCTGTCTACCGCCTACCTGCCGACGGCCAGCGGCCGCGCGATCCCGCTGTCGCAGATCGCGAGCTTCGAGTTCGCTTGGGAGCCGGGCGTGATCTGGCGCGAGGGCCGCAAGTTCGCAGCCACCGTGCAGGGTGATGTCGTCGAGGGGCTGCAAGGGCCGACGGTGACCTTCGAGGTCTGGCCCGAGTTGCAGAAGTTGAAAGCCAAGATGCCGCCCGACTACGACATCCAGGTCGCCGGCGCCGTCGCCGAGAGCAGCAAGGGCCAGGACTCGATCGCCGTCGGCGTGCCGGTGATGCTGTTCATCATGTTCACGCTGCTCGTGCTGCAACTGCAGTCGGTGTCGCGTGCTTTCCTCGTCGTGCTCACCGCGCCGATGGGCATCGCTGGCGTGGCTGCGGCGCTGCTGTTGCTGAATCGTCCGTTCGGCTTTGTCGCGCTGCTCGGCTTCATCGCGCTGGCCGGGATGATCATGCGCAACTCGGTGATCCTGATCGACCAGATCGAGCAGGACCGCAAGAAGGGTGTGCCGGCATGGACGGCGATCGTCGAATCCGCCGTGCGTCGCTTCCGCCCGATCGTGCTCACCGCCGCCGCTGCAGTGCTGGCGATGATCCCGCTGTCGCGCAGCGTCTTCTGGGGGCCGATGGCGGTGGCGATCATGGGCGGCTTGGTCGTGGCGACGGCGTTGACGCTGCTGGCGTTGCCGGCGCTGTATGCGGCGTGGTTCCGCGTCAAGAAGCCGGCCGAAGCCACAAGCTAAACTCATCGGCTCAGCGCCACCAAACCGCGCGGGTGGCGAAATTGGTAGACGCACCAGGTTTAGGTCCTGACGCCCTCACCGGCGTGGGGGTTCGAGTCCCCCCCCGCGCACCACGACTTCCCCTTCGATCCTTCCAAGAGCACTGCCATGACGGTCCAAGTTGAAACCCTCGAAAAGCTGCAACGCCGCATCACGCTGACCCTGCCGGTCACGAGCATCAGCGGTGAGGTGCAAACCCGCCTGAAGAAGCTGGCGCGCACGGTCAAGGCCGATGGCTTTCGACCTGGCAAGGTGCCGATGAGCGTCGTCGCGCAGCGCTACGGCTACACGGTGCAGTACGAGGTGATGAACGACAAGGTCGGCGAGGCCTTCAACTCGGCGGCCAACGAGGCCAAGCTGCGCGTCGCCGGCATGCCCAAGATCACGCAGAAGGACGAATCGGCTGAAGGCCAGATGGCGTTCGATGCCACCTTCGAGGTCTATCCCGAAGTCAAGATCGGTGACCTGTCGGCGGTGTCGGTCGAACGCATATCGACTGAAGTGACTGAAGCGGCGATCGACAAGACGGTCGACATCCTGCGCAAACAGCGCCGCACGTTCCAGCAGCGCCCGGCCACGGAAGGCGTTGTCGAAACCGACCGCGTGACGATCGACTTCGAAGGCAAGATCGACGGCGAGCCCTTCGCCGGCGGCAAGGCTGAAGCGTTCCAGTTCATCGTCGGCGAAGGCCAGATGCTGCCGCAGTTCGATCAAGGCGTGCGCGGCATGAAAGCCGGTGACAACAAGACCTTCCCGGTCGCTTTCCCCGCCGACTATCAAGGCCAGGATGTCGCTGGTAAGGAAGCCGACTTTCTGGTCACGATGAAGAAGATCGAAGCCCAGCACTTGCCCGAAGTCAATGAAGCGTTCGTCAAGACGCTCGGCATCAAGGACGCGACGGTCGATGCGCTGCGCGGCGACGTAAAGAAGAATCTCGAGCGCGAAGTCAAGTTTCGCGTGCTCTCGCGCAACAAGGCCGCGGTAATGGACGCACTCGTTGGCGCGGCCGAACTCGACGTACCCACGGCATTGGTCGAAGGCGAAACCGAACGCATGATCGAAGGCGCACGCGCCGACTTGAAGCAGCGCGGCGTCAAGGATGCCGAAAAGGCGCCGATCCCGCCCGAGCTGTTCAAGGACCAGGCCGAGCGCCGCGTGCGCCTGGGTTTGGTCGTCGCCGAACTCGTGCGCACGAACCAGTTGCAGGCCAAGCCCGAGCAGTTGCAGGCCCACATCGAAGAGATGAGCCAGAGCTACGAAAAGCCGGCCGAGGTGATGCGCTGGTACCTGTCGGACCGCCAGCGGATGGCCGAGGTCGAGGCGATCGTGATCGAGAGCAACGTCACGCAGCACGTCCTGGGCAAAGCGCAGGTGACCGACAAGGTGCTACCGTTCGACGAACTGATGACGGCCTGAATCTCAAGGAACAACGCATGAGCGCACTCGACACCCAAGCACTCGGCCTCGTGCCGATGGTCATCGAAACGTCGGGCCGCGGCGAGCGCGCTTACGACATCTACTCGCGCTTGCTGCGCGAGCGCATCGTCTTTCTCGTCGGCCCGGTCAACGACCAGACGGCCAACGTCGTCGTCGCACAGATGCTGTTTCTCGAGAGCGAGAACCCGGACAAGGAAATTTTCTTGTACATCAACTCGCCCGGCGGCAGCGTTTCCGCCGGCTTGTCGGTGTACGACACGATGCAGTTCATCAAGCCTGACGTATCGACGTTGTGCATGGGCATGGCGGCGAGCATGGGCGCTTTCTTGCTGGCGGCAGGTACCAAGGGCAAGCGTCTGGCGCTGCCCAACTCGCGCATCATGATTCACCAGCCCTCCGGCGGAGCGCAGGGTCAAGCCAGCGACATCGAAATCCAGGCGCGCGAAATCCTGAAGCTGCGCGAATCGCTGAACCAGATCCTGGCTGACCGCACCGGTCAGAGCCTGGACAAGATCAAGGCCGACAGCGAGCGCGATTACTTCATGTCCGCGCCTGAGGCTCGGGACTACGGGCTGATCGATCAAGTGATCGAGAAGCGGTAGTCGCCGCGCCGGATGCCGCCCGACACGAAGTTGTGACCCGCGCCACAAAAAGGGCTGTTTTTCAGCGCCTGGACGGCCCAGGGCCTTGCACTATGATTGGCTGACGATTCACGAGGCCTACATCCAGGCGGACTCATGCCCGAGAAAAAAGGCGGCTCCAGCGAAAAAGTTCTGTACTGCTCGTTCTGCGGCAAGTCGCAGCATGAAGTCAAGAAGCTGATCGCCGGCCCCTCGGTGTTCATCTGCGATGAGTGCATCGAGCTGTGCAACGACATCATCCGCGACGAGGTGCCGGCCGAAAGCCCGGCCGCCAAGACCGCGAAGTCGGACCTGCCGACCCCGCTCGAAATCAAGAACATCCTCGATCAGTACGTGATCGGGCAAGACCCGGCCAAGCGGACCTTGTCGGTAGCGGTTTACAACCACTACAAGCGTTTGAAGAACATGGGCGGCAAGGACGAGGTCGAGCTCAGCAAGAGCAACATCCTCTTGATCGGCCCCACGGGTTCGGGCAAGACGCTGCTCGCGCAGACGCTCGCGCGCCTGCTCAACGTGCCCTTCGTGATTTCGGATGCGACGACGCTGACCGAAGCCGGCTACGTCGGCGAGGACGTCGAGAACATCATCCAGAAGCTGCTGCAGAACTGCAATTACGACGTCGAGCGGGCGCAGCGCGGCATCGTCTACATCGACGAGATCGACAAGATCAGCCGCAAGGCCGACAACCCGAGCATCACGCGCGACGTGTCGGGTGAGGGCGTGCAGCAGGCCCTGTTGAAGCTCGTCGAGGGCACGATGGCCAGCGTGCCGCCGCAGGGCGGTCGCAAGCACCCGAACCAGGATTTTCTGCAGATCGACACGACGAACATCCTGTTCATCTGCGGTGGCGCGTTCGACGGGCTGGAGAAGGTCATCCAAAACCGCACCGAGCGCTCGGGCATCGGTTTCTCGGCCTCCGTGCACAGCAAGACCGAAAAGCGCGCCGCCGATCTGTTCCGCGACGCCGAGCCGGAAGACCTGATCAAGTTCGGCTTGATCCCCGAGCTCGTCGGCCGCCTGCCAGTTGTTGCCACGCTCGGCGAGCTGACCGAAGACGCGTTGGTGCAGATCCTCACCGAGCCGAAGAACGCGCTGGCCAAGCAGTACCAGAAGCTGTTCGCGATGGACGGCGTCGATTTGGAGCTACGCCCGTCCGCGCTGGCGGCCATCTCGCGCAAGGCACTGAAGCGCAAGACTGGCGCGCGCGGTCTGCGCTCGATCGTCGAGCAGGCGCTGATCGACACCATGTTCGACCTGCCCAACTTGGAAAACGTTGCCAAGGTGGTGGTGGACGAGCACAACATCGAAGAAGGCACGAAGCCGCTCCTCGTTTACCGCGACAAAGCCAAGGCGAGCGCCTAACTTGAAATTGACGTCTCGGGCTGCATGTGAGCCCGAGAAAGAGAGGTTCTCCCCATGTCCGGACATCCCATCCTCCCCGCGGACCCGATCACGCTGCCGCTGCTGCCGCTGCGCGATGTCGTCGTGTTCCCGCACATGGTCATCCCGCTGTTCGTCGGCCGGCCTAAGAGCATCAAGGCGCTCGAAGCCGCGATGGAAGCCGGCCGCCAAATTGTGCTCGTGGCGCAAAAGGCCGCCGGCAAGGACGAGCCGAAGCCCGACGACATGTTCGACGTCGGCTGCGTCTCGTCGATCCTGCAGATGTTGAAGTTGCCCGACGGCACGGTGAAGGTTTTGGTTGAGGGCACGCAGCGCGCGACCACGATCTCAATCACCGACAGCGGCGAATTCTTCGTCGGCGAGGTGCGCCCGATTCCGCCTGCCGCCGATCCGACACCGGAGATCGAAGCCCTGCGCCGCGCGGTGACGCAGCAGTTCGACCAGTACGTCAAGCTCAACAAGAAGATCCCGCCCGAGATCCTGACTTCCATCGCTGGCATCGACGACGCCGGCCGACTGGCCGACACGATCGCCGCGCACCTGCCGCTGAAGCTCGATGCCAAGCAGTCGGTGCTCGACCTCGACCATATCGGCAAGCGCATGGAAAAGCTGCACGAACTGCTCGAGCATGAAGTCGACATTCTTCAAGTCGAAAAGCGCATCCGTGGCCGCGTCAAGCGGCAGATGGAAAAAAGCCAGCGCGAGTACTACCTGAACGAGCAGGTCAAGGCGATCCAGAAAGAACTCGGCGACGGTGAAGAAGGCGCCGACCTCGAAGACCTGGAGAAAAAGATCAAGGCCGCGCGCATGCCCAAGGACGCGCGCAAGAAGGTCGACAACGAGTTCAAGAAGCTGAAACTGATGTCACCGATGTCGGCTGAAGCGACCGTCGTGCGCAACTACATCGACACGCTGGTCAACCTGCCGTGGGCGAAGAAGACCAAGATCAAGCACGACCTGAAGCACGCTGAAGATGTGCTGAACGAAGATCACGCCGGCCTCGACAAGGTCAAGGAGCGCATCCTCGAGTACCTCGCGGTGCAGCAGCGCGTGGACAAGGTCAAGGCGCCCATCCTCTGCCTCGTTGGGCCCCCGGGCGTCGGCAAGACCTCGCTCGGCCAGAGCGTGGCCCGCGCCACCGGCCGCAAGTTCGTGCGCATGGCCCTGGGCGGCGTGCGTGACGAGGCCGAGATCCGCGGCCATCGCCGCACCTACATCGGCTCGATGCCGGGCAAGGTGCTGCAGAGCCTGTCGAAGATCGGCACGCGCAATCCGCTGTTCCTGCTCGACGAGATCGACAAGCTGGGCATGGACTTCCGCGGCGACCCGTCATCGGCGTTACTCGAAGTGCTCGACCCCGAGCAGAACCACACCTTCAGCGACCACTATGTCGAAGTCGATTTCGACCTGAGCGACGTGATGTTCATCGCCACCTCGAACTCGATGAACATTCCGCCGGCGCTGCTGGACCGGATGGAAGTGATTCGTCTCGCTGGCTACACCGAAGACGAGAAAGTCGACATCGCCCAACGCTACCTGCTGCCCAAGCAGATGAAGAACAACGGCGTCAAGGAAGTCGAGCTGCTGGTCGAAGAGTCTGCGGTGCGCGGCATCATCCGCTACTACACGCGGGAAGCGGGGGTGCGATCGCTCGAGCGCGAGATCAGCAAGATCTGCCGCAAGACGGTCAAGGGCATTCAGCTGAAGAAGTACGACAGCATCGTCAAAGTCAGCGAGGACAACCTCAACGACTTCCTCGGCGTGCGCAAGTTCGACTACGGCCGTGCCGAGAAGAAGAACCAGGTCGGCCAAGTGGTCGGCCTCGCGTGGACCGAAGTCGGCGGCGACCTGCTGACGATCGAAGCCGCGGTGATGAACGGCAAGGGCAACATCATCCGCACCGGCCAGTTGGGCGATGTGATGAAGGAGTCGGTCGAAGCCGCACGCTCGGTGGTGCGTTCACGCGCCCGCCGCCTGGGCATCAAGGACGAGATGTTCGAGAAGAAGGACATCCATATCCACGTGCCCGACGGCGCCACGCCGAAGGACGGCCCGAGCGCGGGTGCGGCGATGACGACGGCCTTCGTCTCGGCGCTCACCGGCATCCCGGTCCATGCCGACGTGGCGATGACCGGCGAGATCACCTTGCGTGGCGAAGTCACTGCGATTGGCGGCCTGAAAGAGAAGCTGCTCGCGGCGCACCGCGGCGGCATCAAGAAGGTCATGATCCCCGAGGACAACGTCAAGGACTTGCAGGACATCCCGGAGAACGTCAAGAACCACTTGGA
>JANNJX010000711.1:0-2227 GCA_031396005.1 Burkholderiales bacterium | reverse complement strand
CGGGCACTCGCCCTTGATATAGCGATCGGCCAGGAACATGGACTTCACCGGGTCGAAGAACTGCTCGATCGTGCGCTCGGCGATCAGGCCTTGCTTGCGCAGCGCGCGGTAGATGTCCTGCGCCAGTTCGTGGTTCTCGGGCGCGTCAGTCGAATGCCAGTTGTCGAAGCCGATGTGAAAGCCGTCCAGGTATTGCTTGCGGCCGTCGGCGATCTCGGCGACGAACTGCTGCGGCGTCTTGCCCGCCTTCTCGGCCGCGATCATGATCGCCGCGCCATGCGCGTCGTCGGCGCAGACGAAGTGCACCTCGTGGCCCTGCATGCGCTGGAACCGCACCCAGATGTCGGCCTGGATGTACTCCATCATGTGGCCGATGTGGAACGGCGCGTTGGCGTAGGGCAGGGCGGTGGTGACGAAGAGTTTGCGGGTCATCGCACGATTATTTCAGCAACGTCAGACGCAGCCCAGCAAACTGCTCGAAGTCGCGGTCGAAGGTGCCGAGCTCGGCGCCGTGTTCGATCGCCAGGGCGGCGAGGTGGGCGTCGCTGACGAGGTTGCCGCCTCGGCCTCGTGCCATGAGCAAGCCCGCCAGAATTGGCGCGTGCCGCTCGGTGGGTGCAATCACCCGCGCGGCGGGGTGATCCAGCCAGCCGTTCATGAGCTCGAGTGCGTGGTCGAGCGTCAGCGGTTGACCGAAGATGCCGCTGCGCGTGGACAGACGCAGAAAGCCGACCAGGGCCGGCCATGCGAACGCAATGCCTGCCGCGCCGGCAAAGGACGCTTCGATCCATGCTCGCGCGGCGTTGTGTTGCGGGCTGTCGGTGTTGATGGCGTACAGCAGCAGGTTCACGTCGGGCGTCTTCATTTGCGCCGAGCCGGGAGCGCCCTGGCAACGGTCTCCTGGTCTTCGAGTTCAGCGGCCAGCGCGCCGGCCTTGGTCAGATCGACCTTGGGTTTGCCGAGCGAGAACACGCGCTGTTTGAAGGGCGGCACGCGCGCCGGTGGCCGCTTCAGTCCGGCACGCACGGCATCGTTGAGCACCTGTTTGAACGGTCGTTTGCTGCGGTGCTGCGCTTGTTCGAGAAGGCGGACAACGTCTGGATCGAGGGTGACGGTGGTGCGCATGGCATCAAGGCATCAGTGAGGAGACATCATGATGCCATACCGAGGTCCGATCCTTCGCAAGCCGGCACCCGCGCGGCCGGCGCGAGCTGTTGCAGAGACTGAACCTCGGCTGACCCTGTGCGCAGAGCGGCCACAGCGGCGCGGCTAGACTGATGGACATTCCGTTCTTGTGAAGAACCCCCGCCGCCATGTCGCTCACCGAAGCTACCGTCACCGAAGCGCTGAAATCCGTCGTCGATCCGAACACCGGCAAGGACATGGTTTCGACACGCCAGGTGAAGAACCTGAAGGTCGAAGGTGGCGATGTCTTCTTCGACGTCGAACTCGGCTACCCGGCGAAGAGCCAGTTGCCGGCGCTGCGCAAGGCGCTGATTGGCGCGGTGCGCACGCTGGCGGACGTTGAGAACGTCAGCGTCAACATCTCCAGCAAGATCCTCGCGCACGCGGTGCAGCGCGGTGTGCAACTGCTGCCGACGATCAAGAACGTGATCGCCGTGGCATCGGGCAAGGGCGGCGTCGGCAAGAGCACAACCGCCGTCAACCTGGCGCTGGCGCTGGCCGCCGAGGGCGCGCGTGTCGGCATCCTCGACGCCGACATCTACGGCCCCAGCCAGCCGATGATGATGGGCATCGAGGGCCGCCCCGAGAGCGCCGACGGCAAGACCATGGAGCCGATGGAGAACTACGGCGTGCAGGTCATGTCGATCGGTTTTCTGGTGGATGCCGACAACCCGATGATCTGGCGCGGCCCGATGGTCACGCAAGCTCTCGAACAACTGCTGCGGCAGACCAATTGGAGCGACCTCGACTACCTGATCGTCGACATGCCGCCGGGCACCGGCGACATCCAGTTGACGCTGTCGCAGAAGGTGCCGCTGACCGGCGCGGTGATCGTGACGACGCCGCAGGACATTGCGCTGCTCGATGCCAAGAAGGGCTTGAAGATGTTCGAGAAGGTCGGCGTGCCGATCCTGGGCATCGTCGAGAACATGGCCGTGCATGTGTGCTCGCAGTGCGGCCACGCCGAGCACATCTTCGGCGCCGACGGCGGCAAGAAGATGGCCGCCGAGTACGGCGTCGATTACCTCGGCGCGCTGCCGCT
>JANNJX010000702.1:0-9729 GCA_031396005.1 Burkholderiales bacterium | reverse complement strand
GCCGCAATCGCTCGTAGGATCGGCGCTCCATCGACGGGCCCTCCAACAGAAGACGGCTCGCGTGCCAGGAGTTTCTTCATGATGTCGATTCACTTTCGCATGGCGCGAGCTGTGCGTTGGGCCTTGTTGGCCTTTGCTGCTGTTGCAGCCAGCGGGTGCAACCCGTCCAATGCGCAGGGCGGCCCGCAAGGTCCGCCGCCCGTCTCGGTGGCGCCTGCGGTGCAGCGAACGATGCAGAGCAGCGAGGAGTTCAGCGCCCGCATCGAAGCGCAGGCCACCGTCGAGTTGCGCTCGCGGGTGGCCGGCACCGTCGATCGGGTGCACTTCAAGGACGGCCAGCGTGTGGTCAAAGGCGCTCTGCTGTTCACGATCGACCCGAAGCCGTTTGCCGCCGAGGCCGAACGCGCGCAGGCGCAACTGGCGAGCGCGCGCACGCAGGCCGAGCTGGCCAAGGCCGAACTGGCGCGTGCCGAGAAGCTGCTGCCGATGCAGGCCGTATCAGTGCAGGAGGTGGATCAACTGCGCGCTGCCGAGCGCAATGCGCAGGCCGCACAGAAGTCGGCGCGCGCGGCGCTGAACACGGCGCAGCTCTCGCTCGGCTACTCGCGCATCACCGCACCGGTGGCCGGCCGCATCTCGCGCGCCGACGTCACACCGGGCAATCTGGTCGGCGTCGGTGAGCCGGTGCTGTCGACGATCGTCGCCAGCGACACGGTGCAGGTCTGGTTCGATGCCAGCGAATCGAGCTTCCTCAAGATCTCGCAGGCGCTGCGCGCCGGCGGTGCGGCGCCCACCGTTGCCGTGGGGCTGTCCAACGAAGACGGCTATCCGCACACCGGCACGGTCGACTTCGTCGACAACCGCTTGAACCCGGCCACCGGCAGCATCCGCGTGCGCGCGATTCTCGACAACAAGGAAGGCCGCTTCACGCCCGGCCTGTCGGCGCGCGTGCGTCTGGCCAGCGGCGTGGCCGCAGCGTCGACGCTGGTGCCCGAGCGCGCCATCGGCACCGACCAGACACGCAAGGTGGTGATGGTCGTCGGTGAGAAGAACATCGTCGCGCCGCGCGAAGTCAAGCTCGGCGCGTTGATGGACGGCATGCGTGTCGTCACCGGCCTGAAGGCCGGCGAGCTGATCGTCGTCGATGGCTTGCAGCGTGTCATGCCCGGCGCGCCGGTGACGCCGACGGTGTTGAAGGTCGATGACAAGGGCATGCCGATCGTTCCTCCTCCACCGCCGCCGACGCCTCCCGCTGCGGCAGGTGGAGACAAGAAGTAATGGACATCTCCCGCTTCTTCATCGACCGGCCGCGCTTTGCGACGGTGCTGTCGATCTTCATCTTCCTCATCGGCGCGCTGTCGATCTTCCAGTTGCCGGTGTCGGAGTATCCCGAGGTCGCGCCACCGCAGGTTGTCGTGCGTGCGCAGTACCCGGGGGCGAACCCGCGCGTCATCAGCGAGACGGTGGCGACACCGCTCGAAGAGCAGATCAACGGCATCGAGAACCTGCTGTATTTCGAGAGCCAGGCCACCGCCGATGGCCAGATGACGCTGACGGTGACGTTCAAGGTCGGCACCAACGCCGAAGCCGCGGAGACGGCGGTGCAGAACCGCGTCAACCGCGCGCTGCCGCGTCTGCCTGAGATCGTGCGCCAGATCGGCGTCGTCACCGAAAAGCAGGCGTCGAACCTGACGATGGTGGTCCACCTGGTGTCGCCCGACGACTCGCGCGACGCGCTCTACCTGCGCAACTATGGCCAATTGAATGTGCGCGACGAGTTGCTGCGCGTTCCGGGCATGGGCAGCGTGATCATGTTCGGCGCCGGCGACTACGCGATGCGCGTCTGGCTGGATCCGGGCAAGCTTGCCGCGCGCGGCTTGACTTCGGCCGACGTGGTCGGCGCGTTGCGCGAGCAGAACGCGCAGGTCGCGGCTGGTGTCGTCGGTGCGCCGCCGGCCGCCAAGGGCGTCGAGTTCCAGCTCGCCATCAATACGCAAGGCCGGCTGCAAAGCGAAGCCGAGTTCGCCGACGTCATCGTCCGCAGCGACACGGCCTCCGGCGCGCTGGTGCGCATCAAGGACGTGGGCCGCGTCGAACTCTCCGCGGGCACCTATTCGCTGCGCAGCCTGCTCAACAACAAGGAAGCCGCGGCGATTGCCGTGTTCCAGGCGCCGGGCAGCAACGCGCTGGCCTTGTCCAACGACGTGCGCGCCACGATGAACCGCCTGGCGCCGTCGTTCCCGGACGGCGTGAAGTACTCGATCGTTTATGACCCGACGCGCTTCGTGCAGACCTCGATCGAAAAAGTCATCACGACGCTGATCGAGGCCGTGCTGCTGGTGGTGCTGGTCGTCATCATTTTCCTGCAGACGTGGCGCGCGTCGATCATTCCGCTGCTGGCGGTGCCGGTTTCCATCGTCGGCACCTTTGCTGCGCTGTCGCTGCTCGGCTTCTCGATCAACACGTTGACGCTGTTCGGTCTGGTGCTGGCCATCGGCATCGTCGTCGATGACGCGATCGTGGTGGTGGAAAACGTCGAGCGCAACATCGAGCGCGGCCTGACGCCGCATGCGGCCACCGTGCAGGCGATGCGCGAGGTCAGCGGGCCGATCATCGCCATCGCGCTCGTGCTCTGTGCGGTCTTCGTGCCGCTGGCCTTCGTGCCCGGCCTGTCGGGCCAGTTCTACCGCCAGTTCGCGGTGACGATCGCCATCTCGACGGTGATCTCGGCGTTCAACTCGCTGACGCTCTCGCCCGCGCTGGCCGCCATCCTGCTGCGGCCGCACGATGCTCCCAAAGACGCGCTCACACGCGGCATCGACAAGGTGTTCGGCCGCTTCTTCGCGTGGTTCAACCGCTTCTTCAAGCGCAGCAGCGGCGCCTACGGCCGCGGCGTCACCGGCATCCTGCGCCGCAAGAGCGCGGCGCTGGTCGTCTATGCGCTCTTGATCGTCGCGACGCTTTTGCTCTTCACGCGCATCCCTGCCGGCTTCGTGCCGGCGCCCGACAAGCAGTATCTGATCGGCATTGCGCAACTGCCCGCCGGCTCGTCGCTCGAACGCACCGACGCCGTCATCCGCGAGATGAGCGCGATTGCGCTCAACGTGCCGGGCATCGTCGATTCGGTGGCCTTCCCGGGCTTGTCGATCGCAGGCTTCTCGGCGGCGCCGAACGAAGGCATCGTCTTCTTCGGCCTGGAGTCGTTCGACAAGCGAACCTCGGCCGACAAGAGCAAGTTCGCCATTCTTGGCCAGGTCAACGGCGCGATCCAGCAGATCCAGGGCGCGCGCATGTTCGTCGTGCCGCCCCCGCCGGTCGATGGGCTGGGCAACGCCGGCGGTTTCAAGCTGCAAGTGCAAGACCGCGGCGGCCTGGGCGAGCAGGCGCTGTTCGGCGCCGTGTGGGGCACGCTCGGGCAGGTCTATGGCAACAAACAAACGGCGATCGGCACGCCGTTTTCCACCTACGACATCAACGTGCCGCAGTTGTTGGCGCAAGTGGACCGCACGCGCGCCAAGCAGATGGGCGTGGGCCTGACCGACATCTACGACACGCTGCAGATCAACCTCGGCTCGCTCTACGTCAATGACTTCACGCAGTTCGGCAAGACCTACCAAGTGATCGTGCAGGCCGACGCACCGTTTCGCAGCGACGCCGAATCGATCACGCAGTTGAAGACGCGCAACGCGAAGGGTGAGATGGTGCCGCTGTCGGCGCTGATGAATGTCGAGCCCACGTTCGGCCCGACGCGCGTCACACGCTACAACGGCTACCCGTCGGCCGACATCAACGGCGCGCCGAACCCCGGCTTCTCGAGCGCGCAGGCCGAGGGCGAGATCGAGAAGCTGCTGACGCAACTGCCGCGCGGCATGAGCTACGAATGGACCGAGCTCAGCTACCAGGACCGCCTGACGCGCGACGTCGCCCTGCCCGGCACCGACTGGCGCGTGCCGACTCTCGCCGCAGTGCTGGCGCTGTCGGTGATCTTCGTCGTGCTCGTGCTCGCTGCGCAGTACGAGAGCTGGTCGCTGCCGCTGGCGATCATCCTCATTGTGCCGATGGGGGTGCTGTCGGCGCTGTTCGGCGTCTGGTTGTCGAGCTTTCCGCCGTTCATGCAGCCGGGCGATCTGAACATCTTCACGCAGGTGGCGCTCGTCGTGCTCGTCGGCCTGGCGTGCAAGAACGCCATCCTGATCGTCGAGTTCGCCAAGGAGCAGGAGGAGCATGGCAAGAAGATGCTCGACGCCGTGATCGAAGCCTGCCGCCTGCGCTTGCGGCCGATCCTGATGACGTCGATCGCGTTCTGCGCCGGCGTCATCCCACTCATCCTGGGCAGCGGCGCCGGCAGCGAGATGCGGCGCGCGATGGGCATCGCGGTGTTCTCGGGCATGGTCGGCGTCACGTTCTTCGGCATCTTCCTGACGCCGGTGTTCTACGCGCTGCTGCGCAAGGGCACCGAGGGCCGGCGCTCGAAAGCCGCCGAGCTGCGCCGCGCCATCGACGCGTCGGCGCATCCGGTCGATGGTGCGCCGCTGCCGCCGCCGGGAGACGCGCGATGAGATGCAAGATGAGCCGCCTTGCCTTGACGCTGCTGGCCGCGGCAACGCTTGCGGGCTGCGCAACGCCGCCGCCGCCGCTGACGAAACCGGTGGCACCCGACACGTTCGCGCAAGCCGCCAGCACTGAAGCGCAACCGGTGGCCGAGTTTTGGCGCGCCTTCGGCGACGCGGAGCTCGATGCGCTGATCACGCAGGCCATGGCCGCGAATCGCGATCTGCGCGTGGCCGCCGCGCGCGTCGCCGAAGCGCAAGCCATCGAAGGCGGCACGCGCGGCCTCGGGCGGCCGACGGCGGGCGTCACCGCCGGCGTCAGCCGCTCACGCTCGGCCGAGAACAGCGGCCAACCCGGCACGCGCAACCAATTCAGCGCCGGTCTCGCCGCGGCGTGGGAGATCGACCTGCACGGTCGCGTCGCCAACGAGCAGCGCTCCGCGCGCGCCACCACCGAAGCCTTGGTGGCGCAGCGCCGCGGCGTGCAGGTCAGCGTGGCGGCCGAAGTGGCGCGCAGCTACTTCGAGCTGCGCGGTCTGCAGGAGCAGTTGCGCGTGACGACGCTCGACCTGGGCACGCAGCGCGAAGCCTTGAAGCTCGTCGATGCGCGTTTGTCGGTCGGCCGCGGCACGGCGCTCGACACCGAGCGTGCGCGCGCGTTGGTGGAAGGCACGGCCGCTGCCCTGCCCTTGCTCGAAGCATCGCTCGCGCGCACGCGCATGCGTCTGGCCGTGCTCACCGGCGCCGCGCCGAGCGCACTCGATGCGCGGCTGGCAGAACAGAAGCCGCTGCCCGGTCTGCCGGCGACGCCGCTGGCCGCCATCGGCTCACCGCAAACGCTGCTGCAACGGCGGCCCGACGTGGCCGCGGCCGAACAGCAATTGAACGCCGCCGATGCGCAGTCCGGCATCGCCCGCAGCCGTCTCTGGCCGTCGCTCACGCTCAGCGGCAGCCTGGGCTTGAACGCCGGTCGCATCAGCGAACTCGGTGACTCCGGCTCCTTCGTCGCCAGCCTTGGCGCCAACCTGCTCTGGGCCGTGATCGACAACGGCCAGCGCCGATCGCAGATCGACGCCGCCGACGCGCGGCGCGAAGGCGCGATCGCGCAGTTCGATCAGGCGGTGCTGACGGCGCTGGAAGAAACCGAAGGCGCGCTCGTCAACTACACGCGCTCGCAACAGCGCACGGAGAGCCTGTTCGCTGCGGCCAAGGCATCAGAAGCCGCGGCCAAGATTGCGCGCGCGCGGCTCGACGCGGGCACGATCGACTTCACGGTTGTGTTGGATGCCGAGCGCCAACTGCTGCAGGCGCGAGACCTGTTGGCGCAGGGGCAGACGCAGGCGGCGACGGCGTTGGTGGGGGTGTATCGGGCGTTGGCGGGGGGGTGGTAGCGGTTGTTGTGGAGCGGTGAATGGCACACACGAAGCTCAAATTACGGTTGTCTGTGGCTTCGACGTTCGAGCTAACCGGCCCCGCTATGGCAAGCTTACGGCGCCTGCCGTAGTGGGCCGTTGAACGAGATGTAGGGCCTCGCAATGGGCGGCCTCGGGTCACTGCAACGTCGCCCGCCTAAACGACAACTTCGAGTATTGCAAGTTGCGCACTGATCCCCTCGCATGTCAGCGTGCAACCAACGCCGCCAACCGCGGCCACAGCGCGGGTGGTAGATCGTGGCCCATGCCCTCGATCACTTCGAGCGTCGAGCCTTTGATCTTCGAGTGCAGATCGTGCGCTGATGCCACCGGCACCAGCGGATCGGCCGCCCCGTGAATGATGTGCGTCGGCGCCGTGATGCGCGACAGCAGCGGCGAGCGGTCGCCGTCGGCGGCGACGGCGATCAACTGCCGCGCCACGCCCGCGGGCCGGTAGGCGCGCTGCACCGACGTGCGCAGGCGGGCGCGGAAGGCCTGCCGTGCCTCTTCATCCGCTGGCCGGTATGCCGGGCTGCCGATGATCGTGAAGACGCGTTCGAGCCGATCGACGACCCCTTCGACGTTCTTCGGGTCGAGGCCGCGGCGGTCGAGCATCGCTGCCCTGGCCTTGGCGCTCGGCCCCGGCAAACCCCGGGCGCCGCTGGTGGTCATCATCAGCGTCAGCGCCGACACGCGCTGCGGATGCTTCGCCGCAATGTGCTGCGCGTTCATGCCGCCCATCGACGCGCCGACGATGTGCGCGCGGTCGATGCCCAGCGCGTCGAGCACGCCCACGGTGTCGGCTGCCATGTCAGCAATCGAATACGCGCTCTTCACCGGCAAGCGCAATGCGTAGCGCAGCGCGGCCCAGGCGACGTTGGGCGTGCCGCGGTCGTCGAAGCCCTGGCTCAGGCCGGCGTCGCGGTTGTCGAGGCGGATCACCTTGTAGCCACGCTGCACGAGCCTCTCGACGAAGGGTTCGGGCCAGCCGATGAGCTGCATGCCCAAGCCCATGATCAGGACGAGCGGCGCGCCGTTGGCGGGGCCTTGGATGTCGACTTCGATGGACAGGCCGTTGGCTTGGACTCGCATTACGAAACGGTGGCGGCGAACGGCGCCATGCACGTCGTCTTGTAGAACCAGCGCCGCGCGCCCTGCGCGTCGAAGCGCTGCCACTTCGCCGGGTCTTGGCGCAGGCGGTCGGCGATGGCGAACATCGCCAGCGGGTTCATGCCCATGCCGATGTGGCTGGCGTGCACTTCGATGTTCTCGGCCAGTGGCGATTCATCGTTGATGCTGCACTGCCACGCCACCACACCGTCGGTGCGCGAGTAGATCGAGGTCGTCGGCACCGGTGGCACCTCGCGCAACTGCGCGATCAGTTCCGGGTCGTGCACATTCTGGCCGCTGAACATTTCATAGAAGCGCCAGGCATTGGTGGCGCGCGGGTGTCCGGCAAACGGTGAGCCGAGCGTGACGACGCAGCGCGCGAGGTGCGGAAATTCCTTGGCCATCTCGCGTGCGTACAGGCCACCGAGGCTCCAGCCGACCAAGCTCACCAGCTCGCCGTGGCGCCCTGCGATGCGCTGCACCTGCTGACGTACGGCATCGAGCACGCCGCGGCGTGGGCCGAAGTTGAAGCCCTGCTTCCACGGATACGCGCTGTAGCCGAGGTCTTGCAGAAAGCTGCGCAGCGGCGCGGTGGTGATGTCGGCGGCGCCGAGGCCGGGGAAGACGATCACCGGGTGGCCGTCGCCGCGCGGCAGGCGCTTCAACCACGGCAACGCGGCCAGCATCGCCGCGTACTCCCAAGGCGCGCGGCCTTCGAGCAACAGCATCAGCGCGTTGGGTGCGCGCAAATCGGCCTCGTGGAACAAAGGGGGCAGCGGTGCATGTGGTTTGGACTTGCGGGACTTCGGCGTCATGAGGCCCGAATGTATCGGTCCGCCGCGCCGCAGCCCTGGAGCCTTGGCCCTAGGAAGCGCTCGCCGTTGCGACATATGACGCGGCCGCGCCCGTCACTTCGCCTTCGCGGTTTTCGCGGTTTTCACGCGCGGGCTCGCCGTTCGGGCGGCGGGCACATCGTCGTCGTGCAGCGGCAGCGCACGCAGCGCTTCGAAGGCCTTGCCCACTGCGTCGGCGAGGCGCCGCACATCGGGCATCGCCTTCGCATCGGCCATCAGCCCGAAGTCGAGCGACTGCGCGTAGCTCTGCACGGTGATGTTCAGGCCCATGCCGTGCGTCACGATCGAGCAGGGGTAGTTGGTCAGCATGCGCGCGCCGGCCAGGTACAGCGGCACCGGCGGGCCGGGCACGTTGGAGATGGCGACGTTGGCCAGCGACGGGATCTTGTCCGACCCCGTGGCGCGCCGGTACACCGCCGACGCGGCTTCGGTGAGCCACGACACGCCGATCGAAGGGAAGTCGGTCGGCAGCACGTTCTTCACTTTCGACAACGTGCTCTTCATCGACTTGGTCGCGGCCTTGATGTGAGCCAGGCGCTTGCGGGGGTCGGCAACGTTGGTGCCGAGACTCAGCAGCGTCATCGAGGCCTGGTTGTCGGCGGAGGTATCGCCCTTCGCACGCAAGGACACTGGCACAGCCGCCACCATCGACTTCTTCGGCAACTCGCCTTTGGCCTTGTAGTGCTCGCGCATCGCCGTGCTGCACAGCCAGAGCACCACGTCGTTGAGCGTCGCCTGATGCGCTTTACCGAGCGATTTGAGTTCGGGCAGCGGCAGCGTCACCGCAGCGAACGCGCGCGCTGCGGTCACCGGTTCGTTGAGCGCCATGCGTGGTGCGAGGCCCAGGCTGCCTGCAGCTTTGCGGCCGCTGATCAATGCGCTGCGCGCGGCCATGCGGCCAGCGGCGCTGCCGAGCGAGCCGGCGGCTGCGGGCAGCGCGCGGATGAGTTGCGTGATCTGCTGCACCTCGCTCGTGATGGCGCCGGAGATCATCTCGACCAGCGACAGCTTGAATTGCTTCTCGCGAGATGAGGCTTTGACATCGCGTGCAGCCGGTTCAGCGCTGACGTCGAGGATGGCGTTGGCCAGCGCCACGGCGGCCTGGCCATCGACGGCGGCGTGATGCAGTTGCGTGTACATGGCCACGCGCTTGCTGCCGTCGGCGCCGGACGCCAGTCCTTCGATGACGTGAAACTTCCACAGCGGGCGGCGGCGGTCGAGCAACTGCACGTGCAGCTTGCCGACCAGCTTCTCCAGCGCTGCCCGCTCGTCACGCGCGCGTGCAGGCAGTTTGTGTTCGACGACGTGCTCGGCCATGTCCGGCTCGGCATCGACCCTCACCGGGTTGGTGACGTTCATCGGCATCATCCACAAACGCCGCCGCAGCGGCGGCGCGAGCGACAGGCGCTCTGTCATGTGTTTGCGCAGCGCTGTGATGAACTTGCCCTTGAACCCTTTGGGCAACTCGAACAGGTGCAGCGCGCCGACATGCATCGGCATCTCGGGCGTTTCGAGGTGCAGGAAGGTGGCGTCGAGGCCGGAGAGGCGCTTCATGCCGGCGATCCTAGGCGCGGCCACCAGCGACACGCTTGCGTGTTGTCCCTAACGCTGTCGCAGCGAGAGCAGTTCGTTGCCCGCCAAGGCGACGAGCACCAGCGCGCCGCCACCGAGTACCGCCACCGTGGGTGCTTCGTTGGCGCCGAGCCAGGCCCAGGCCACACCGAAGATGACTTCGAGCAACGCCAGCAGCGAGATTTCGGGCGCGGGCAGCGTTCGCGCCACCACCACCGAGATCAGGCAGGG
>JANNJX010000700.1:0-5828 GCA_031396005.1 Burkholderiales bacterium | reverse complement strand
CGCGGCGACGCCCCCGCTTGGCCGGCGCCGCGGCCGGCAGGCCCTTGACACCGCGCGATTGCAGCAGCGCCAGCGTGGCCTTGTAGTCGCGCTCGCGCTGCTGGCGTTCGTCGCGCTGCTGCACCTTCAACTTGCGTCGCTCGACCGCCACAGTGGCCGGCGTCGCGTCGGCTGTGAGCGCAGTGATGCCAGCGCTGCGCGGCGCCGCGGCGCGACGCACCCCGCCAGCGCGAGACTTCTTCGCCGCCGGCTCGGGCGCGGTCTGCACCATCGCGCGCGCTTGCGTCACCGTCAGCGGGCCGGCCGCGGCCGCGGCCTTCTTCTTCGCTGCCGGCGCGGCACGCTTCGTCGCCGCCTTCTTCGCAACCGGTTTCTTCGTCGCCTTCTTCGTTGCCATTCATGTCTCCTTGGGGTTCACACAAACGCCTTCAACAACGCATCGAAGGCGTCGAGTTCGCTGCCGTGCAGTGGCTTCAACTTCTTGCGGCAGCTCGCGTCGAAGCGCTGCGGCCCGGTGATGTGCGACAAGAGCCGGTTCGGGTTGTGCCACATCGGGCAATCCTTCGGCCCTTTGACATGGGCGCCGATCTCGCCGATGAAGCCGGCCAGCGCGCTGACCATCAGGTTGGCCAGCGCACGGTCGGTGGCCTGGCCTTCGACCCGCAGGCCGTCGAAGCCGGCGAACGACGCCACGACAACCGGCGGCTTGTGCTCCACCGGCCACCAACCGTAGAGGTTCAGCGTGCTCTCGTCGCGCATCCAGTGACGCGTGATGCAGGCCAGCAGATCGACGCCGAGATCGACCGTGGCGCCCGCCATGCGCCGCGCCAGGCTCTCGGCGACGAGGTACGGCGTGCCGTCGTGCGCCTTGTGCTCCACGTCCCAGATGTCCAGCGGCGCCGACAGGTGGGCGAGTTCGAAGTCGAACGCCGTCTGCGCCGTGCTCATGCGGCGCAGCGTGCCTTCGAGCGCCGGAAAGACGTTGTCGATGTCCCAGACCGCCACGCGCTGCATGCCCGTGCGCGGCCGGCGCCGGCCGGCGGCGCGTGAGGCCGCCTGCGGCGCTGCGGCAACAGCCGGCGGCTTCAGGCACAGCGCCATCGACGGGTCGCGCGCATAGACGACAGGCACCGCCCAATCGATCAGCTCGCCCTGCAGCGAGCAGTTGACGGCGATGCGCGCCTCGCGCGCTGCCTGCCCAATGCCCATGCCCTGCGCCAGCGCCCAGTAAAAATGCTGCGCGAACGAGGTCGCCGACGAGTCGAGCACGCTGTACTGGTTGGCCACCAGCGCCGGCAGGCCGTGCGAGACCAGCGCCTGCGCCACGCCCTTGTTGAAATCGGCCTTGCCGCCACTGCCGCTCTCGCAGGCGTTCAAGAAGACGAGACTGACGCCGCGGCCGCAGAAGATCTCGCGCAGCGAACGTTCGCCGACCTGGAAGCTGCCGCCGTTGCCGTCTTCGAAGACCAGCGAGCCGCCGGTTTCTTCGTCGAAGGCGCCGTGGCCGATGAAGTGCACGATGTCGAACGCGGCCGTCGACAGGCAGCCCTGGATCGCCCCCGGTGTCGCCCGTGGCAACGTCGTCACCGCGGCCAGGCCGGCAGCGACGAGCGCATCGAAGCCGCGCCGGATGACCTCTTCTTCCTGCGCCATCGACAGCTGGCCAAAGCCCACCGGCTGCGCCGCCGCGACGAGGATGCGCAGCGGCCCGGCCCGCGGTGCGATGCGCTCGGCCGGCACGGCGGCCAGCGCATTGCGGATGAAGTGCACCTCTTCTGTCGCGAGAAAACTCTTGCGCGTGCGGTCGTAGGCAAACTCCCACGGCTTCTCGGCGACCCACGAAATCATCGACGTCAGCACCAGGTCGAGCTTGCGGCCCTGCTGGCGCGAGCGCGCCTCGTCGTACAGGCGCCGCACCTCGCCCTGGAACAGCGTCTCGAAGAGGTCGTCGCCGAAGTCGATCATCTCGGCGTCGCTGGGCAGCGTGCCGTGCTCGCGGTTGGTGTAGGCCTTGATGCGTTCGTGGGTGGTCTTGATCTCGGCAAAGCGCGTGTTCGATCCACGGCCGCTGGCCTTCAGCCGCAGCGCCTGCGTCACGCGCGCACCGGCATAGCTGGCGAAGACGCGGGCGAACGTCGCGTCGTCCTGCTGCCCGCTCGTCGCGCCCGACGCCGCATCGAAGCTGTCGAGGACGACGATGTGCATCGTTTCGTCGGCCACCGCGTTGGAGCCGGGCAGCGGCGCGTGCGCCATCGGCAACGGCGCCGGGGCCGACACCGCGGCGCCGGCGGCGCGGCCCGGCGCTGCCTTCGGATAAACCTTGGCGGCGAACGCGTGGTCGGTGGCGTTGATGTCGGTGCCACCGGCGATCTCCTTGCCGTCCTTCGTGATCTCGGCCGGGATCTGGTAGCACATGATCGACAGCGGATCGCTTTCCGCGGTGCCCATCAGCGAGCGTGATTGCAGCGGCGTCAGCACCTGCTCTTCGGTTTCTGCGGCCGACCAGTCGTCGCTTTTGCGGTAGTAGGCGATGGCCTTGCGGCGATCGATGCGTTTGACCAGGTCGGTGCGCATGTGCTCATGTTCGAAGCCCAGCGTGTGCCCGGCCTCGTGGCGGACGACGCGCAGGAACTCCGACTCCGCCGTGCGCATCGTGAAGCCTTCCAAGTTCATCGTCGGCAGCTCGTCTTCGATGCCGAGGATCTCGGTGCCGATGTACGACCAGAAACCGGCGTCGTCGGGCGGGTGGTTGGCTCGCGCCACGCGCACCATGCCGACGTCGCGCGTTTCGGCAAAGCGCACGTTGGCGTGTTGGCCCCAGGCGTTCATGTGCAGCAGCAGGCGTTTCTTCAACGCGGCCGACGGGTTGTCGAGAAACTGCACTGTCAGATCGGCGCCGCCGCGCGGCCAGCGCCGCGCAATGACGACGGCCAGGCGGCGCTGGCCGCCGCGCCGGCCGTCACCGCCGGCCCGGGCCAGCGTGGCATGGTCTGTCGCGTTGGCCGGGTTGATGTCGAGGCCACGCCGCATCGCGGTGACCGCCTGGGCCGGTGTCAGCAGCCGAGTCTTGCAGACGATGATCGACACCGTGCCTCCCGCGTGTTGTGCAAACCTGCGCGATGACAGCGCGTTGCAACGGCTGTGTCAATCACCGTCGGTGGGATCGACAAGCACGTCGCCATGGTCGGGCATGGTCGATCGCGGCGCTGGCGCAGGGCTGCGGCCGCGCCTGGCCGGCGCTTTGCGCGCTGCCGGCAGCGGTGACGGCGAGACGAGTCGGCCTTCGCCGTCGAACGCCGCGCTCATGATGAACGTCATTTCGCTTTCGCTGTAGCCCGGGTCCCAATGCGTGTTTTCCGGCACGTGGCAATGGCCGTAGTGTCCGCTCTGGCCATCCCAGGTTGGCGCGTCGCGGTTGTGGCCGCCGGGGTCGCGGCCGTTCTTGGCCGGGCGCGGCGCGCCGGCCGGCCAGATTTTCGGCACACCGTGCGTGGCTTCGATCCAGCGGCACAGCCGCGCCAATTGCGTCAGCGCGCGCGGGTCTTTCGGCAGGTGCGCAAAGCCGACGAGCTCGATCTGCACCGCAGAGTCGCGGTTGGTCTGCACGCCGCCGGGCGCGTTGCGCAGCGCGCGTGCGCCTTCGGCCGTGTCGATGTGCTGCAGGATGCGCGTTGCACTGACCGTGAAGTGCGGATCCGATCGCTTCTGCGCAAAGGCAGCGAGGGCGCCGGCGGCGCTGTTGCCTTCAGTGGTGTGGTGAACGATCTTGAACGGCCCGCCGACATGCGGCCCGGACGAGCCGGAGATCGGGTGCCAAACCGCGAAGGGACAGCGTGCCATTTCAACCTCCGTCGCCTGCGTGCCGAAGACCGGCACGGCTGTGCGTTGTAGCCAATACCGTGCCGCGGCTGCATCCCTATGTCGAATGGCGTTGCGTGGCGCCGAGCGGCACGGCTGCGCGCTGCGGCGCGCGCAGCGCGGCCAGCGCCATCGCCACGCAGACTGCGACCACCGCGCCGTAAAGCGCCATGAAAGCGGCGAACGACCACCACGGCGAAACGACGCGCGCCACGCCGACGAAGGACGCCGTGACCCAGCTCGCACTGCTGATCGCGCCGAGCGCGGCTGCGGGCCACAGGCTGCGTTCGAGGCGCACCGCCACGCCCCGCAGCCGCGGAAACACCCAGGCGTGCAGCGCCCAACCGTTGACGGTGAGCACGCTGACCACCAGCAGCTTGGCTTGCAGCTTGGCGCTCGGCCACCACGGCCCGGCGCTCGTGGTGGCGTCGATCGCCACCAGCGCCAGGCCGCTGGCCCACAGCGCCGACAGGCCGACTGACACCGCGCGCGCCACGAGCAGCAGGCGCGGCGCGTCGATGCGCCGCGTCGTCAGCAGGCGCAGGTCTTCTCGCAACACCGCGGCCAGCGTCATCGCAAAGGCGATGACGTGCGCGAACAGCAGCGCCTGATGCAGCAGCGACAGCGCGCTCATAAGGTCACCCTTCGGCCTGCGGCCGGTCCTGCCAAGCGGGAGCGAGCGCTTTGGGAGCGGCCCGGCAGCGCCATCGCGGCCTCACTTGCACAACGACACGCCGGCGAGGATCGGCAGCGTTTGCGGGTTGGCTTGCAGCTTGCCGAACAGGCCCTGCGTTTCTTTCTCCGGGCCGGCTGCGAAGTACATGTGGTCGGCTTCGCCGAGGCTGGCGCCGTTGCCGAACTGCAGGCCCCACAGGCCGTCGATGACGACCTTCTTGCCGCTGGCATTGCGCACGTAGTCGAGCGCCACGCGCCAGCGCGGATGGAAGGCCACCAGCGTGCCGTCACCGAAGTTGCCGACGATCATGCAGCCCGAGTAGAGGCCGAAGTTGTCGGGCGCCGGCGCGATGCCCCACGGGTAGTTCAAATAGCCCCGGCCGTGCCAACGCCCCACGAGTTGGCCACTGGCGTCGAACTCGGCCAGCCGCCCTTGCGCGGGCGGCGGCGTCGTCGGGTCGGGCGCAACGTGGCGGCCGTACATGACGAAAGTGCTGCGTCCGAGCGTCTGCACGTTGAAGGCCTCGAAGGCGCCGGGCTGGGACGGGCCGACGGCAGGTCGAAACGGATTGGCCAGCGGCGCCTGCTCGCTGAACGCGTGATCGAAGCGGCGCAGTTGCGCGTCGGCGCCGAAGTCGGCGGCGTACATCGCGTCGGCATCGGGCGACACGGCGACGCCGCTGAACGACGAGCCGCGCGAGGTGCCATCGACGACGATCGCCGAATCGAGTGGGTGATCGAAGCCGCCGTCCGCGCGCTTGCGTTCGGTCCACGCGCTGACGGTGCCTGAGAGGTTGGCGAAGAAGAACTTGGCGCCGGCGGTGATGGCGCCGTTCGGATGCGGCTGCGTGATCGTGAAGCCGCTGCCCGGGTTGAAGGCAACACCGCTGACGGGGCCGAGCGTTTCGACGATGGCCAACTCGTCCTGGAACAGCGGCGTGCCGCCGACATCGCCGACGTACTGGATCGACTTGCCCGTGCCGGCGGCGCCGACCCAGAAGTGGCCGCCGAAGCCGGCTGGGCGGATGGCGATGCCCCAGGCGTTCCTCATCTGCGGCTCGACGATCAGCGGCTCGTAGGCCGCGGTCGAGGCGACGAGGTTGGTTTGAGCGACGCCGGGGAAGCCGTTGAATCCGGCGCCGGCGCCCTGCGCCGGTTCGCGCACGTTGCCGCCGTAGAGCGACGGCAGTCCGCGCGAGCGCACGCCGTGATCGGCCTGGGCGTAAGCGATGCGCGCCTGTTCGAGCGAGGCTGCGTCGGCCTCGTCGTCGGCATCGGTCTGCGCTGCGGTCGGC
>JANNJX010000675.1:0-1674 GCA_031396005.1 Burkholderiales bacterium | reverse complement strand
CTGGAAGATGAGCACCGCGCTGCCGTCGAAGTGCCGTGTCTCGGCCAGGTAGCGCGCCGCGCCGACGAGCATCGTCGTGTGGCCGTCGTGGCCGCAGCCGTGCATCAGGCCGCGCGAGCATGAGCGCCAGGCGAAGTCGTTCTCTTCGGTCATCGGCAGCGCGTCCATGTCGGCGCGCAGCCCCACCATTCGAACGTCGGATTTCGCGCTGTCTTTCTTCGCGCCGTGGATCACACCGACGACGCCGGTCTTGCCGATGCCTTCATGGATCTCATCGACACCGGCCGCGCGCAGCGCCGCGACGACGCGTTGCGCCGTGCGCTTCTCCTGAAAACCGATCTCCGGGTGCGCATGCAGATCGCGCCGAAACGCGGTCAACTCGCCATGCCAGGCGCCCAGGCGCTGGTAGGCGCCGCTGCTGCCGCGAACCGGTGCGTTCATTTCAATGCCCCCCCCGTCGATTGTTCGATGCGCAGCCGCGGATCGACGACGAAGTACAGCAGATCGACGACCAGGTTGATGATGACGAAGATCAGCGCGATCAGGCACAGGTAGGCTGCCATCACCGGAATGTCGGCGAACTGCACCGCTTGAATGAACAACAGGCCCATGCCCGGCCACTGAAACACCGTCTCGGTGATGATGGCAAAGGCGATCAGGCCGCCGAGCTGCAGGCCCATGATCGTCAGCACCGGGATCAGCGTGTTCTTGAGGGCGTGACCGAAATAGACGCTGCGGTTTTGCAAGCCGCGCGCGCGCGCGAACTTGATGTAGTCGGTGCGCAGCACTTCGAGCATCTCAGCGCGCACCAGCCGCATGATCAGCGTGAGCTGAAAAATGCACAGCGTCACCGACGGCAGGATCAGGTGCTTCCAGCCGTCGGTGGTGAGCAGGCCGGTGGTCCAGGCGCCGATCGCCACCGTCTCGCCGCGGCCGAAACTCGGCAGCACCTTGAGCGTGACGGCGAACAGCAGGATCAGCAGGATGCCGATCAGAAACGTCGGCAGCGACACGCCGAGCAACGAGAACGTCATCAGCACCTGCGACCAGAAGTTGCCGCGTTTCAACGCTGCGTACACCCCCATCGGAATGCCGAAGACCAGCGCCAGCAATGCCGCGCCGAGTGCCAACTCCAACGTCGCGGGGAAGCGCTCGACGATCAGCGAAGAGACCTTGCGCCCCTGGCGCAGCGACAGGCCGAACTCGCCACGCAGCGCGTTGCCGACGAAGGCCGCGAACTGCACCGGGAAGGGTTTGTCGAGGCCGAGGTCGGCGCGCAGTTGCGTGCGCTGCTCGGGCGTCGCGTCCTGGCCGAGCAGGTTGGTGACCGGGTCGCCGACGTACTGGAACAGCATGAAGGCGATGAAGGCCACCGTGAGCATCACGATGACGGCTTGGACGAGGCGGCGAAGGATGAAGGCCAGCATGTTCGGTTAAGACCGACCGAGCAAGCGCCGTGCCGCAGTGACCTTCAATTCACCTTGACGCTGCGCATGTCGATCCGGTTGTCGGCGCGATGGTACAGGTCGATGTTCTTCTTCATCGCCCACGGAATCACCTGGTTGTGCAGCGGGATGTGCGACACGTCCTGGTGGCTCAGCACGAGCGCCTGCTCGATCAACTGGTTGCGCGTCTTCTGATCGACCTCGGCCTTGATGCGCTCGATCAGCGCGT
>JANNJX010000616.1:0-6464 GCA_031396005.1 Burkholderiales bacterium | reverse complement strand
TGCACGAACCAGTCCAGGCCCCACGGCGTCTCGGCGTTGCGGTCCATCGATTTCTTGACCTTCTTCTGCAGCGAGGTCGAGCCGTCGGAGCAGGTGCTGTGGTTGTGAAAGTCGCCGGCGAGATAGGTGCCCTGCTTCTTGCCCTTGCGTCCGTCGCGATCGTCATCGTCCTTGTGCGCCAGCGCGGTGGCGGGCGCTGCCATCAGGGCGGCGATGCTGGCCAGAGCCAGCGGGCTGAGCAGGAAGTTCATCGTCATCGGGTTCTCCTTGTGGGCTCGGTGAGTGTTGGGGCGCGCAGCGATGCTAGGAACGGCGCGTGTAAATACGGTGACAGCGCAGCGAGTCCGACGGCTTCAACCGACGGCCGGGTAATCGACGTGCAGCGAGGCCATCGCGATGCCGCCCTTCTCGAACGTCACCAGCAGCGGAAAGACGCGGCCGACTTGGAAGGGAAAGCGCAGGCCCGTCAGCAGAACATGTGTGCCGTCTTCGCCGAGCACGGTGGTGCGTCCGGCGGGGATCGCAACGTCCACCACCGTCGCCGCCTGCGGCCCGCCGAGCGCGGCGCCGGCGGCGGCGATGCACTGCACGCCGACCAGGCGATCGTCCTCGGTCACGTCTTCGACCGTGAAGTTGAGGATCGCGCTGTCGGCGCCGGGCGCAGTGGCACGCACCCAGGGGTGCATGAGACGCAGGTTGGCCAACTGCACTTCGCAGGCCTGTGCTCGCAGCGTCCACAGCCCGGCGCTGACAGCGATGCCTGCGTGCAGCAGGCTGCGGCGACGGATCAGACGCGACATCGGCAAACTCCAATACAACTGAGACCACCGGCCGCGTGCGCTGCCGCAGAGAATCGACGGTAGGTCGCGTCCGTGACAGCCTGATGACTGAGGCGTGATCGCATGCCACGATGGACTGCGCCGGGCACCCTGCCGACAATCGCGCCGATGGACGAAGTGTTCGGGCTGTTCCCTACTCCCCTCATGCGCGTGACGGCCGCGTTGCCGAGCGAGTTGGTGCGCGGCCTGGTCGAACACTTCAGCGCCATCGCCGACCGCGACAACAGCTCGTCGCCGAACCTGTCGCACACGGCGATGCTGCGCCCCGGCGACAGCGCGCTGCTGGTGGCCGCGGCCGAGCGCATCACGCCCAAACTCGCCGACTTCGGCACGCTGCTGTTCGGCGAGCGCCTGGGCTGGTCGCTCAAGGAGATGTGGGTCAACGTGCTCGATGCCGGCGGCCGCCAGGCGATGCACAACCATGCCAACAGCTTCATCTCCGGTGTGATCTACCTGACGCCGCTGCACCCGGACTCGCGCACCGTCTTCATGAAGTCACCGGGCGGCATCGGGTTCTCGTTCAAGAACGACCATGCCGATGTCCAGACCGGTCCGTACAACGCCGACAAGTGGGTGAGCCCGCAGCCCGAGCCGGGCGACATCGTGCTCTTTCCCAGCTACCTGATGCATGCGGTGCCGGGCAACAACGGCGCACGCCGCATCACGATGGCCTTCAACGCGATCCCGACGCATCTCGATTCCTGGGGCTATCGCATTGCCTTCACCGGGTAGATTGAACCCCCCCGAAGCGCCTGCGGCGCCTGCCCCCAGGGGGCTGCGCCAGCGGACCGGCGGGGCCGGATCCGCGGCGCTCGCTTGGATGCGTGTGGCTGTGGCGCTGACCGTGACGTCGGGCTTCGCCGCGCTGTCTTACCAGATCGTGTGGACGCAGCAGGCCGCGCTCTGGCTCGGCCATGACACCGCCGCGGTGCTCGCCGTGGTGGCCGCGTTCTTCGCCGGGCTGGCATTGGGCGCACTGGTTCTGGGACGGCGCATCGAGCGCAGCACACGGCCAGCGCGCTGGTACGTGGCCTGCGAGGCAGCGATCGGGCTGTGGAGCATCGCCATCGCGCTGCTGATGCCGCCGCTGGCCAACGCGCTGCTGGCCTTGACCGGGCCGACGCCGACGCCCGCGTGGCAGTGGAGCGTGGCCTTCGTCGGCACGTTCGTGCTGCTGCTGCCGGCCACGGCGGCGATGGGCGCGACGCTGCCGGCGATGCAGCGCGCACTCGCCGGCAGCGCGACGGTGCCACGCCTGCTGCCGGCCTTGTACGCCGCCAACACCGCGGGCGCGGTGTTGGGCGTGCTCGCCGCCGCGTTCTGGCTGGTGCCGCTGTTGGGCCTGCTGCAAACCGCGGCGCTCTGCGCGGCATTGAACGGCGTCTGCGCGCTCGCGGCATGGTGGCTGTTGCCGCGCCATGTTGCGCCGACTCCCCTGCCCCTCGTGCCCGAGCGCAGCACCGCTCGAGCGCGCCTGCCGTGGGTGTTGGCGCTGACCGGGCTGCTCGGCATCGGCTACGAAGTGGTCGTCGTGCGCGTGCTCGCCCAGGTCGCGGAGAACACGGTCTACACCTTCGCCATGCTGCTGGCGGTGTACCTGGTGGGCACTGCGCTCGGCGCGGCGGCGTACCGGAGCACGGCGGCGCGCGCCGGCAACGACCCTGGCGACGATGGCGACGATGCGGTGGGCCGCGCGCTGCTGCGCTGGCTCGCCGCCGCGTGTCTGGCCGGCACCGTCTCGCTGTGGAGCGCGCAGCAGTTGAAGGCGTGGACGCTGCAGACGCTCGGCCCGAGCCTGGCCGCTGCGCTCGCGGCCGAAGCGGTGCTCGCTGTCGGTGCATTCCTGCTGCCGACGCTGCTGATGGGCGCGTTGTTCAGTCACCTCGCCACCCAGGCGCTGCGGCGCGGCGTCGACTTCGGCACCGCGCTGGGCATCAACACGCTCGGCGCGGCGCTGGCGCCGGCGCTGTTCGGCATCGCGCTGGTCGCGACGATCGGGCCGAAGGCGGCGCTGCTGGTGGTGGCAGCGGGCTACATGCTGCTGACCGTGCGCTCGTTGCGCTCACCGATGCCGTGGGCGATCGCTGCGGGCGCCGTCGCGCTCGCCGTCTTCACGCCGCCGCTGCGCTTCGTCGACGTGCCCGAGGGCGGACGCCTGGTGAGCTGGCACGAGGGCGCGATGGCCGCCGTCAGCGTGGTCGAGGACACGCAGGGCGTGGCCGTGCTGCGCATCAACAACCGCCAGCAGGAAGGCAGCAGCGGCACGCGCCTGGCCGACGCGCGCCAGGCGCTGCTGCCGATGCTGCTGCATCCTGCTCCGCAGCAGGCGCTGTTCCTCGGCCTGGGCACCGGCGTCACCGCATCCGCGGCCGCCGAGGATGCGTCGCTGCGGGTCGAGGTCGCGGAGCTGTTGCCCGAGGTCATCGCCGCCTCCGCGCATTTCAGGCGCGACCAACAGCCATCACGCCTGCACATCGTGGCCGCCGATGCGCGGCGCTTCGTGCGCACGACCTCGGCGCACTACGACCTGATCGTCGCCGACAACTTTCATCCCGCGCGCAGCGGCTCGGGCGCGCTCTACACGGTCGAGCACTTTGGCGCCGTGCGCGAACGACTCGCGCCCGGCGGCATGTTCTGCCAGTGGCTGCCGCTGCACCAGCTCGACCTGCCCACGCTGGCCAGCATCGTGCGCTCGTTCCTCGCGGTCTACCCCGACGGCAAGGCCATGCTGGCAACGCAGAGCCTGGACACGCCGGTGCTCGGCCTGGTGGCGCAGCCGGGCACGCGCGGGTTCTCGGCGAACCGGGTGCGCGAGCGGCTGGCGCAAGTGCACGTCGAGGACGGCCCGGCAGCGTACGGCTTCATCGACGAGTTGTCGGTGCTCGGCAGCTTCGTCGCCGGGCCGCGCGCGCTGGCGGCGTTCGCCGCAGAGGCGCCGCTCAACACCGACGATCGACCCGTGGTCACGCACCGCGCGCCGCGCATCACCTACGCGCCGGACTCGTTGCCGCGCGATCGGCTGCTGGCGCTGCTGCGCACGCTGCGAGCCGATCCCGCCGAGGTGCTCGACGGATCAGGCGCTGACCCTCAATCGATGGCGCAATTGGCCAGCTACTGGCGGGCGCGCGATCGCTTCCTCGAAGCGGGTCGTGATGTTCAGCCGTCGGCGGACGTTCGCCAGATGCTGGCGCAGGTGCGCGAACCCCTGCTGGAGGTGCTGCGCATCAGCCCCGATTTCCGCCCGGCCTACGACCCGCTGCTGCAGATGGCGAACGCGTTGGCTCGCATCGATGCGAACGCGGCCCGCGTGCTGTTGCGGCGGCTGATCGAGGCCCAGCCCGACCGGCCGGAAGCACCACGGGCTCTGCAACTGCTGGGCAGCTGAAAGTCCAGAACCTTCAGTCGACGCCGCCGCTCAGCGCAAGCCCGCACAGTTGGCGTAGAAGGTGGTGGTGGCCGGCCAGTCGGAGAAGATGCCGAGGATGCCGACGTCGCCGGCCAGCACGTCGAGCACCTGCATCATGTCGCCTTCGCTCTTGATCGCCGCGTCGAAGGTCTGGTAGTAGAAGCCGTTGCCGCCGTCGGCCAATATGCCGGAGCGCTCGAGCGTCCAGGTGATGATGTCCAGCCCCGCCATCTTGGCGTTGCGCGCGTAGTCGGAGGGCACGATGCGGCCGCTTGCATCGAGCGCGAGCAGCGCGAAGATCGGCGGCGCGACGATCTGGATGCCCTGCGACTTGTACTGCACCAGTTGCTCGTAACTCGGCAGGTCGGCCACCGTGGCCGCATCGTCGAGGTACACCGCCTGCTTGCCGTAGGCCGCTTCGTTGTTGACCCAGTACAGCACGTCGCGCTGGTCGAACGATTGCGGCCAGACATGGCGCGGCGGCACGCGAGCCTGCTTGTACTCGTCGATCATCTTCTGTGCGTAGGCTTCCTGGGTAAAGCCGTCGAAGGGCATCGTCACGCTCGCGCTCTTCAACTCCGGCGTCATCTTCACGCCCAGGCGCTGGAAGAGCTCGATGCTCTCCTTGTGCGTCAGCAAGGTGCCGCTGCTCGGGCCGGAGTACAGATCGGTGCGCCAGTTGGCGGTGCCGCCGAGGTACTCGGCCGCTGTGCGCGCGTTCGCGTTCGACGCGTCCATCTTGCCGCGCAGGGTCTTGAACTCGGCCAGCGTGATGTCGCTGGTCCGGCACTCGGCCGTGGCTGGCTTGAGGCGGCTGCCGCCGGCGTCGAAGGTGGCTGGCGTGAACGGCTGCGTGCATTTGGCGGCCAGCGGCGTGACCAGGATGTTGGTGGTGGTGTGCAGGTCGTTCTGCGCATGGCGGCAGACGAGTTCCTTGTCCTTGGTGAAGGTCACGTCGCACTCGACGATGCCGGCGCCCATCCGTGCTGCGGCGGTGTACGACTCGGCCGTGTGTTCTGGAAACTGCATCGCCGCGCCGCGGTGGCCGATCGAGAATTCCCGCGGTGTGAACACCGTGCGCTGCGCGCAGTGCTGCAGACGGCGTTTGAGCCGACCTTCGCTCATGTCGTCGACCAGGAAGAAAGGCCGCGGTCCGAGTTGCACGCTGACCGGTTTGCTCGGCGATCTGTGCTTGTGGGCGTTGTCGCGCGCGCTGTTGTCGCCCGCAAAGGCGAAGCTGCTGGTGGTCAACGTCATAGCGACGATGGCGATTGCATTCAGAAGTCGGCGCATGGTGTCCTCGAAGGGTAGATTGGAGCTGACAACATCGGTCGGCAGACTTCGCCCGCCGCACCTCCGATCCCTGACCCTAGGCTGCCCATGTGGCACGCGTGTGACGGGCGTCGCGCACGTCTTGCGCACCTGCACAATGAGGTCCCGCATGCTCTCCATCAGATGATGAAGCCCGAGATCGAAATCAAGCTGCAAATACCCGCGCAGCAGCGAAGCGCCGTGCGGTCAGCGATGCTGCGCGGACGCTGCATCAGCCGCCGGCTGCGGGCGCTGTACTTCGACTCACCAGATGGCGCGCTGGCGGCGGCCGGCTTCGTGCTGCGTCTCAGACGCGAAGGCCGGCAGTGGGTGCAGGCCATCAAAAGCGCCGGCGACAGCCCGCTGTCGCGGCTCGAACATGAGGTGGCGCTCGGCACGCATCGCGACGTGCCGGCGCTCGACCTGACGCGGCACGCTGCGTCGCATGGCTTCGAGGCCCTGATCGCAGCACTCGGCCCTCGCATCGACACGCTGGCGCCGGTCTTCGAGGTGCAAGTCCAGCGACGTCATCGCTTGGTCAGACACGAAGGCGCGTGGATCGAACTGGCGCTCGACGAAGGCGCCATCGTCGATGGCCGTTCGCGAGTTCCGATCCATGAACTCGAACTCGAGCTGAAATCGGGTTCGGTCAACGCATTGACCAGCCTGGCCCGGCGCTGGACGCAGCGGCACGCGTTGTGGCTCGATGTGCGCACCAAGTCCGAACGCGGCCACCTGCTGGTTCGGCAACAGGCGGCTCTGCCCGCCACGCGCAGCCGCACCCCCGCGCTGGACAAAGACACCCCGGCCGACGCCGCGCTGCGCGCGATCGCTGGCGCGGCACTGAGGCAGATCCTGCCCAACGCCTCGGCGCTGGCGGACGACTGCGGTGGCGCCGACCACGTGCA
>JANNJX010000613.1:0-2764 GCA_031396005.1 Burkholderiales bacterium | reverse complement strand
TCCGACAGGCGCGTGAAAGCGCCGAAGAGCACGAGGTCGAAGGTGAGGAACAGCGTCAGCAGCGTCAACGCACGCAAGCGCTTCGTCGGCGTCGCGCCGCGGTGGCGCAGCCAGATCCACAGCAGCGGGCCGAGCGCGATGGCGATGCCGAGCAGCGCCATGCGTGCAAGCGGCGAGAAGTCGATGAGCGAGGCTGGCTCCATCACCGGCCTGCGGTATCCCAGGAACCAGACGCGCGCAGCACGCGATCGATGTCGCGCTTGAACTTCGAAGGCTCGAGCGTCACCGGGGCGCGCATCATCCAGCGGCCCATCGGGTCGATCAAATACAGGTGCGAGTCGAGCGACTCGCCCGGTGCCGCGGCGAGCCACGCGCCGAGTTCGGCGGCGGGCACGCGCAACACCTGCGTCGCCGGCGTGGCCGCCAGCGCGGTCAGCAATTCGGGCTTGATCGGCGCGCTGTCGGTAACGAGCCAGAGCTTGTCGATGCGCTCGCGCTCGCGGCCGGTCATCTCGCGCAACTGGCGCTGCGCGAAGAGACGCTTCTCGCACTCGGTGTCGCAGGCCGCGGGAGCGGCGACGACGATCAGCCACTGGCCACGCAGCATCGCCGGGCTGACCGTGCGCCCGTGCACGTCCTGCAAGTTCAATGCGGCCGGCATCTCGCGCGCCGGCTCGATCAGCGTGGCGTAGTTGCTGCGTCCCTCGGGGCGGATGACGTAGTAGGTGAAGTACGACGCGATCACCGGCGCCGCACAGGCCAGCAGGATCACCAGCAGGCCCCAGCGCCCGCGGCCCGTGCGGCGCTGCACGGCCTCGGACGCCATGTTCAGGCGCGGCATCGAATGCACCGACAACTGGATCGGCTCAGCGGCGGCGCTGTCGGCGGGGTTGGACGAGTTGGAACCAGACATAAAGGACGACGACGAGCGCCGAGAGGCCGAACCACTGAAAGGCATAACCGTGGTGCTTGGCCACACCGATGGCCGGCGCCGGCCAGTTGCGTTGCAGCGTGTCGGCCGCGCCGGTCTGCAGCACCGACAACCGTGCCAGCCGCAATCCCGTTTCGCTGGCGAACACGTCGAGATCGATATTTTGCCGGATGCGCCCGGCATCGCCGCCTTCGAACTCGAACAGGCGTGCCGGCGGTGGGGCGATGCGGCCCTCGATGCGCACATCGCCTGCGGGCGCCGGCGCGTCGTCGATGCGCGTGCGCTCGTCGGCGTTGCGCGGCAGCCAGCCGCGTTGCACGAGCACGGCGCGGCCGTCGGCCAGCACGAGCGGCGTGACGACGAAGAACCCCGGCCGGCCGTTCATCTGCCGGTTGTCGAGATAGACCGTGTGGGCCACGGACCAGCGGCCCTGCAACTGAACGCGGCGGTGGTGCCACGTCGGCGCAGGCTGCGCGTCGTCCGGCAGCGCGGCGAGCACGGGCAGGCGCGCCCGTTCTTCGATCGCCGCCTGCAAAGCGTTCTTCTCGGCGGCGCGGCTCAACTGCCAGACGCCCAGGCGCGCAGTCAGCAGTGCCAGCGCGATCGCGGCGAGTGTGATCATCACGAAACGATTGCGCGCAGTCATCGCAGCGCCCTGCGGTGACAATGATTGATGACCGTCATCATCGTCGTCGCACTCCTCGCCATCCTCGGTGCGCTGGCCAGCGCCGGTGTCTTCATGTTGAAGCGGCCGAAGGACGGCGGTGCGCAGGCTGCGGACAAACGCATGGCGCGCGCGCTCGCGGTGCGTGTGGGCTTGTCGGTGACGATATTCCTGCTGATCCTGGTGGCGTGGAAGTTCGGCTGGATCGCGCCCAAGGGCTTGCCGACAGGAGGCTGAAATCAAAAGAGCGCCGCGAGGCGCTCTTTGCATTTCGGCGCGAGGCTCGCGTCACAACCAATAGACGAGGATGTACAGGCCGAGCCAGACCACGTCGACGAAGTGCCAGTACCAAGCCGCGCCTTCGAAGCCGAAGTGGCGCTGCGGCGTGAAGTGGCCCTTCATGATGCGCAGCGTGATGAACAGCAGCATCAGCATGCCGACCAGCACGTGAAAGCCGTGGAAGCCGGTCAGCATGAAGAACGTGGAGCCGAAGATGCCCGACGACAACTTGAGGTTCAGGTCGCGGTAGGCGTGCATGTACTCGTAGGCCTGCACGCCGACGAAGGTGGCGCCGAGGATGACGGTGATCCACATCCAGACGATCGTCTTCGCGCGGTGGTTGGCGAGCAGCGCATGGTGCGCGATCGTCAGCGTCACGCCCGAAGTCAGCAGCAGCGCGGTGTTGATCGTCGGCAGCGGCCACGGGCCCATGGTCTGGAACGGCTCGACGGTGCCGGCCGGTGACGCGGTGACACCGCCGCCGGCGCTCGGCCAGACCGCCTTGAAGTCGGGCCACAACACCTGGTGGTCCAGATCGCCGAGCATCGGCAGCGCATGGCGGCGCGCCCAGTACAACGCACCGAAGAAGGCAGCGAAGAACATGATCTCGCTGAAAATGAACCAGCTCATGCTCCAGCGGAACGACACGTCGACATGGTCGCTGTACAGCTTACCTTCGCTCTCGCCGATGGCCTGGCTGAACCACTGGAACATGATCACTGCCCACAGCGCCAGGCCGCCGAAGACGAGGAACTTGCCCCACGACGCGCCGTTGACCCACTGGCTGGCGCCGAAGATGACGAGCAGCATCGACACGGCCACCAACGCCGGGTGGCGCGACGGTTGCGGGATGAAGTAGTGCGGCGTTGCGCCGGGGGTGTGCGTTGCTG
>JANNJX010000606.1:0-6860 GCA_031396005.1 Burkholderiales bacterium | reverse complement strand
GACGACCGTCCGCCGCCAGATGGACTGGGCATGCCGAGCGAGCAATGCCGATGTCATATCGAGTTCAAAAGCCGTACGGCCTCGAAATTCACAATAGCATCAAGCATATAGGGTGACAAGCTCATGCAAAGTCTGACCTCTGCCCCGCGCCGGTTACGAACCGAAGCAGGGCGTGAACTTGTTGTCAATCGACGACGTGATGTGTTCCGCCCTATTGTTCGAGCAGGATGCGCAGCATGCGCCGCAGCGGTTCGGCCGCACCCCACAACAACTGATCGCCGATGGTGAATGCGCCGAGATACTGCGGCCCGAGGGCCATCTTGCGCAGACGACCCACGGGGATGCTCATCGTGCCCGTCACCGCCACCGGCGTCAGCTCGCGCACGCTGGCTTCACGCGTGTTCGGTACCAGCTTCGCCCAGGCGTTGTCGGCCGCGATCAGGGCTTCGATGTCGGCCAGCGGCACGTCCTGCTTCAGCTTGATCGTCAGACTCTGGCTGTGGCAGCGCATGGCGCCGACGCGCACGCAGGTCGAGTCGATCGGCGTCGCGGTGGTGCCGAAGCCGGGCCCGCGGCCGAGGATCTTGTTGGTCTCGGCGCCACCCTTCCACTCTTCCAGGCTGGTGCCGTCGCCGCGGTCGCTGTCGATCCACGGGATCACGCTGCCGGCCAGCGGCACCATGAAGTTCTTCGTCTCGTCGGCAGACAGCCCGCGCTGAGTCGCCGCGACCTGGCGGTCGATCTCGAGAATGGCGCTGGCCGGGTCGGCGAGCAGCGACTTCACGTCGGCGTTGACCGTGCCCATCTGGGTCAACAACTCGCGCATGTGCTGCGCGCCGCCGCCGCTCGCCGCTTGATAGGTGCTGGTCGTCATCCACTCGACCAGATCGGCCTTGAACAGCGCGCCGACGCCCATCAGCATGCAGCTCACCGTGCAATTGCCGCCGATGAAATCCTTGACGCCACGGGCCAGCGCGTTCTGGATCACCGGCAGGTTGACCGGATCGAGCGCGATCACCGCGTCGTCCTGCATGCGCAGCGTCTTTGCAGCGTCGATCCAGTAGCCTTTCCATCCGGCCACGCGCAATTGCGGATAAACGGCCTTGGTGTACTCGCCGCCTTGAGCGGTGATGACGATGTCGCAGCGCTTCAACGCGGCGATGTCGTTGGCGTCGCAGAGTTCGGTCTCGTTCTTGGCGAACTTCGGCGCGACGCCGCCGGCATTCGATGTCGAAAAGAACACCGGCTCGATGAGCGCGAAGTCGCCTTCGGCGTGCATGCGGTCCAGGAGCACCGAGCCCACCATGCCGCGCCAGCCGACCAATCCTACGAGTGCCATTTCAGTTTTCCTTGCGTCACGAACCCCTTGGGTGTCCCGGCTCGCGTCGCCGGGGTCCGATGAAGGGGCGAAACGATCCGGGAGCGTCAGCTCTTGGTCAGCGCTTTCGTGGTGCCGCTGGCCATCACGGCCGCAACAACAGCATCGCCCATCGCACGCGTGCCGACCTTCTTCGTGCCCTCGCTCCAGATGTCGGCGCTGCGATAGCCCGCGGACAGCACGCTCTTCACCGCCGACTCGATGCGGTCGGCGGCTTCAGGTTGTCGGAGCGTGAAGCGAAGCATCATGGCAGCGGACAAGATTGTAGCCAGCGGATTGGCCAGATCCTTGCCCGCGATGTCGGGCGCGCTGCCGTGGCTCGGCTCGTACAGGCCTTTGCTCTTCGCGTCGAGCGACGCCGAGGGCAACATGCCGATCGAGCCGGTGAGCATCGCCGCTTCGTCACTCAGGATGTCGCCGAACATATTGCCGGTGACGACGACGTCGAACTTCTTCGGCGCTTTGACGAGCTGCATCGCCGCGTTGTCGACGTACATGTGGTCGAGCTCCACGTCCGGGTACTGTGCGTGGACCTCGGTGACCACGTCCTTCCAGAACTGAAAGGTTTCGAGGACGTTGGCTTTATCGACACTCGTCACCCGCCGGCCGCGTTTTCGCGCGGCTTGGAAGGCCACATGCGCAATGCGCTCGATCTCCGGGCGCGAGTAGCGCATCGTGTCGAAGGCTTCTTCCGCGCCCGGGAAATGGCCATCGACCGCGGTGCGGCGTCCGCGCGGCTGACCGAAGTAGATGTCGCCGGTGAGCTCGCGGATGATCAGGATGTCCAGGCCCGCCACCAGCTCGGGCTTCAGCGACGACGCATGCGTCAGTTGCTCGTAGCACAGCGCCGGGCGGAAGTTGGCGAACAGGCCGAGGTGTCTGCGCAGGCCGAGGATGGCCTGCTCCGGGCGCAGCGCGCGTTCGAGCTTGTCGTACTTCCAGTCGCCGACGGCGCCGAAGAGGATGGCGTCGCTGTCCTTGGCCAGTTGCAGCGTGGCCTCGGGCAGCGGATGGCCATGCGCTTCATACGCCGCGCCGCCGACGAGTGCGGTCTGCATCTCGATCTCGAGATCGAGTGTCTTCAGCACACGCACCGCCTGCTCGACGATTTCGGTGCCGATGCCGTCACCGGGCAGCACAGCGATCTTCATCACGCGTCCTCCTTCGCCAGCCACGGCTTTTGCAGCAATCTCTCGGCCTCGAAAGCGCGGATCTTGTCGGCGTGGCGCAGCGTCAGGCCGATGTCGTCCCAGCCGTTGACGAGGCACTGTTTGCGAAACGGCTGCACGTCGAACGGCAACTCGCTGCCGTCGGGCTTGACGATGACCTGCCGCGGCAGGTCGATCGTCAGGGCGTAGCCGACGAACGCCGCCACCTCGTCGAACAGCTTGGTGACTTGGCTGTCGGGCAGAACGATCGGCAAGAGCCCGTTCTTGAAGCAGTTGTTGAAGAAGATGTCGGCGTAGCCCGGCGAGATCAGCGCGCGAAAGCCGTACTGATCGAGCGCCCAGGGCGCGTGCTCGCGGCTGGAGCCGCAGCCGAAGTTCTCGCGCGCCAACAGCACCGAAGCACCTTGATAGCGCGACTGGTTGAGCACGAAATCGGGGTTGCTCTTGCGCGTGGCCGGGTCCTGGCCGGGCTCGCCCTTGTCGAGATAGCGCCAGGCGTCGAACAGGTTCGGGCCGAAGCCGGAGCGTTTGATCGACTTCAGGAACTGCTTCGGGATGATGGCGTCGGTGTCGACGTTGGCGCGGTCCAGCGGTGCAACCAAGCCCTTGTGAAGGGTGAAGGCTTTCATAGACGTCTCACATCGACAAAATGCCCTTCGATCGCGGCGGCTGCGGCCATCGCCGGACTGACCAAGTGCGTGCGGCCGCCGGCCCCTTGGCGGCCTTCGAAATTGCGATTGCTCGTCGAAGCGCAGCGTTCGCCGGGCTCCAAGCGATCGGCGTTCATCGCCAAGCACATCGAGCAGCCGGGCTCGCGCCACTCGAAGCCCGCAGCTTTGAAAACCTCGTGCAGACCTTCGCGTTCGGCTTGCGCCTTCACGAGGCCCGAGCCGGGCACCACCATCGCGAGCCGCACGTTCGATGCGACGCGCTTGCCCAAGCGCTTGACCACCGCAGCCGCCTCGCGCAAGTCTTCGATGCGGCTGTTGGTGCAAGAGCCGATGAAGACCTTGTCGATGCGGATGTCGTCGATGCGCTTGTTCGGCTCCAGCCCCATGTAGGTCAGCGCGCGCTCGATCGCGTCGCGCTTGGTGGCGTCCTTCTCGCGCTCGGGGTCGGGCACGCGGTCGTTGATCGACAGCACCATCTCGGGCGACGTGCCCCAGGTGACTTGCGGCGTGATCTGCGAGGCGTCGATCTCGACCACGCGGTCGAACTTGGCGCCATCATCGCTCGTCAGCGTGCGCCAGTACGCCGCCGCCCTGTCGAACACCGCACCGGTCGGCGCGAACGGCCGGCCGCGAACGTACTCGATCGTCTTCTCGTCGACGGCGACGAGACCAGCGCGCGCACCCGCCTCGATCGCCATGTTGCACACCGTCATCCGCCCTTCCATCGACAGCGCGCGAATTGCAGCACCGCCGAACTCGATCGTGTACCCCGTGCCGCCCGCGGTGCCGATCCTGCCGATGACCGCCAGCACGATGTCCTTGGCCGTGCAGCCGCGCGGCAGCGTGCCCTCCACGCGCACCAGCAGATTCTTCGCTTTCTTCGTCAGCAGCGTCTGTGTCGCCATCACATGCTCGACCTCGCTGGTGCCGATGCCGTGCGCCAGCGCGCCGAACGCGCCGTGGGTGCTGGTGTGCGAGTCGCCGCAGACGACGGTCATGCCCGGCAGCGTCGCGCCCTGCTCCGGGCCGATCACGTGCACGATGCCTTGGCGCTTGTCGAGGAACGGAAAGTAGGCCGCGGCGCCGAAGGCCTTGATGTTGGCGTCGAGCGTGACCACCTGCTGCTTGCTCGTCGGGTCGGCGATGCCGTCGTAGCCGCGCTCCCAATGATCGGTCGGCGTGTTGTGGTCGGCCGTGGCGACGATCGAACTCGTGCGCCAGACCTTGCGTCCGGCCAGGCGCAGGCCCTCGAAAGCCTGCGGGCTCGTCACCTCGTGCACGAGGTGACGGTCGATGTAGAGGATGGTCGTGCCGTCGTCCTCGGCGTGAACGGCGTGCTCGTCCCAGAGCTTGTCGTAGAGGGTGCGTGCTGTCATGGCACGCGATTGTCGCGCAACCTCAGGCCGCGCCCACCGCATCGGCCGGTTGCGCCCCATCAGCATCTACCGCCTCGTCACCCGAGGCTCGATCGAAGACCGGATCGTGCGCCTGCACCGCAGCAAGCGCGAACTGGCCGAGGAAATTCTGTTTAGCCAAGACGGCGGTGATGGATGCCTTGACGAGACCTCGTGCTCTCGCCGCGGCCGACCGACTGGAGCGGCTTCCTGGCCTCCGCCACGCGCGTCAGTGACGACTTCATGGCGAACGTCGAAGACCTTCCGGTGCAGGAGCATGACTTCAATTGAGCCTGTACACGCTGGACACGCACACGTGTGCATTCATCCTGCGCCGATCGTCGCCCACGTTGCTGGCGCGTGCAGACGGTGCCGCTGCAGCAGCAGGCCGTATCGGTGATCACGCTGGCCGAGATGCTGTACGGCGTGCAGGTGTCGAGCAAGAGAAAGGCGAACCGCGCTGCGGTGGACGAGTTGATGCGGCACCTGACGGATGGTCTGAAGGCCAGCGGCTTCGGCCTGAAACTCACCTTAAGCGGCGAGCGTGTCATCTCGCGGTCTCCGGTTGGAGCAACTTACATGAGTCGCGACAGCCTCAGCGCGCGGCGCGGCGCTGCCGCCAGGCCAGCAGCTCGCCGACGATACCCTTGCGGAACGCCAGCACGCAGACGACGAAGATGACGCCGATGATCACCGTCACCCACGAGCCCACGCGGTCCGCCAGAAAATTCTGCAGACCGATGATGACGAAGGCACCGATGACCGGTCCGGCGAACGTTGCCAGCCCACCGAGCAGCGTCATGAGCACCACCTCGCCCGACAGCGACCAGTGCGCGTCCGACAGCGTGGCGAAGCCGAGCACCAGCGTCTTCAGTGAGCCGGCCAGCCCGGCCAGGCCGGTGGACAGCACGAAAGCCAGCAGCTTGTAGCGATCGACGTCGTAGCCGAGCGAGATCGCGCGCGGTTCGTTCTCGCGGATGGCTTTCAGCACCTGGCCGTACGGCGAGTGGACGATGCGGATGATGAACAGGAACACGGCGACGAACACCGCGAGCACGACGAAGTACAGCGTCACGTCGTCGGCCAGGTCGATCAGGCCGAACAGCTTGCCGCGCGGCACGCCCTGCAGCCCGTCCTCGCCGCCGGTGAACGGCGCCTGCAGCCAGACGAAATAGACCATCTGCGCCATCGCCAGCGTGATCATCGCGAAGTAGATGCCTTGGCGCCGGATCGCGATCAGGCCGACGACGAGTCCGACCGCCGCTGCAATCAGCGTGCCGCCGAGCACGCCGAGCTCCGGCGACCAACCTGCGCTCTTGACGAGCCAGCCGGTGGCATACGCCGCCGCGCCGAGGTAGGCGGCATGGCCGAACGACAGCAGCCCGGTGTAGCCGAGCAGCAGGTTGAAGGCGCACGCAAAGATCGCGAAGCACAGCGCCTTCATCATGAAGATCGGGTACAGGCCGATGAACGGCGCCGCGATCAGGATCGCCAGGCCGATGCCCCAGGCGATGTAGCCGGCCTTGTCGCTAGTCATGACAGCCCCCAAGGGCGCTGCGCGCCCGGCCCCCCGAGGGGGCGCGGTCATTCTTGAGGCGGCTCGGCGAATGACCCGTCATCATTTTTCTTTCCCGAACAGACCGGCCGGCCGGATCACCAGCACGATGGCCATGATGACGAAGACGACGATGCTCGACGCTTCGGGATAGAACACCTTCGTCAGGCCCTCGATGATGCCCAGCATCAGGCCAGTCAGGATCGAGCCCAGGATCGAGCCCATGCCGCCGATGACGACGACGGCGAAGACGATGATGATCAGGTTGCTGCCCATCAGCGGCGTCACCTGGATGATCGGCGCGGCCAGCACGCCGGCGATCGCCGCCAGGCCCGCGCCGGCGGCGTAGGTGAGCATCACCATCAGCGGCACGTTGACGCCGAAGGCCTGCACGAGAGCGGGGTTTTCGGTGCCGGCGCGCAGGTACGAGCCGAGTCGCGTGCGCTCGATCAGGAACCAGGTGCCGAAGCACACCAGCAACGACGCGAAGACGACCCAGGCGCGGTAGTTCGGCAACACCATGAAGCCGAGGTTGGTCGCGCCCTGCAGCAGCTCCGGCACAGGGTACTGCTGGCCCGAGACGCCGAAGCGGTCGCGGAACACACCCTCGAAGATCAGCGCCAGGCCGAAGGTCAGCAGCAGGCCGTAGATCGGATCGACCTTGTAGAGCTGCTTCAACATCGTGCGCTCGAT
>JANNJX010000568.1:0-3557 GCA_031396005.1 Burkholderiales bacterium | reverse complement strand
CAAACAGCGGCCGCGCGAAGGCGTCGGTGCCGCCGCCGGGCGGAAACGGCACGACGATCGTCACCGGCTTGGCCGGCCAGGCCTGTCCTGAGCCTGTCGAAGCGGCGCCTTGGGCGAACGCGCTCGGCGCGGCCAGTGCGGCGCCGGCGGCCACCAGCGTGCGCCTGGAAATGGTAGGACTGCGATGCATCGGGTTGTCTCCTGGTTGTCGATCTTCAAAGCAATGCGGACACGGCGCGGCTGGCCACGACCTCGCCCTGCGCGAAGCGGTCATGATGCCTTTCGATGCGGGCCAGGTCGTATAGGTAATTCACCATCAAGCCGGCGGATTGCTTGAGGCCTTTCGGCGACAGGTTGGCTTGCGCGTTCAGGCGTTCGAGGCGCGCGCCGTTGTCGAGGTGGAATCGCGCCACCGGGTCGCCCTGCGGCAACGGGGACACTTCTGCAAGGTAGTGCGCCGCCAAACGCCACAGGGCGTGATGCGCCGAGCCAGACAGCGCCACCAGGCGCTGCGCGTGCGTCAGCGCCGCAAAGTCGTCGCCGCAGGCGGCGTGGAGTTCGTCGTGCGCGCGTTGCGCCCTCGCCGGCAGCGACTCTGGCCGCGCCTTCGTCAGCCAGGTCATGAAGCCGGGAATCGGCGACAGCGTGCAGAAGGTCTTCAACTGCGGCAGCTCGCGCTTCAACTGCTCGGCGACGCGTTTGATCAGGAAGTTGCCGAGCGAAACGCCACGCAGCCCCGGCTGGCAGTTGCTGATCGAATAGAACACCGCCACCTTGAACTGCTCCGGCGGCAGCGGCAACGCGCGCTTGTCGATCAGCGGCGCGATCGCGCCGGCCATCTCGGGCACGAGAGCCACCTCGACGAAGATCAGCGGCTCGTCGGGCAGTTGCGGATGGAAGAAGGCGAAGCAGCGGCGGTCCGGGCGCAGGCGGCGGCGCAGATCGTCCCAGCCGTCGATCTCGTGCACCGCCTCGTGGCGGATGATCTGCTCGAGCAGTTGCGCCGGCGAGTTCCAGTCGACGCGGCGCATCTCCAGAAAGCCCGGGTTGAACCACGAGGACAGCAGGTGCAGCAGGTCGGACTCGACCGCCGCCAGCGCCGGGTTCTTCGGCAACCGATCGAGCAGCGCGCGCCGCAGCCGCACGATCGCTGCCGTGCCGCCCGGCGCACGGTTCAAGCGGCGGAACAGCTCTTGGCGCGGCGGCTCGGCAGCCTGCGCGAGCGCGATCTGGCGCGTCGCATCCGGCGCGCCGGCGTAGGCCTGTGCGGCGGCCAGCACCGCCTTCGGGTCGGGGCTGAAGTCACTCGCCAGGCGCTCGAAGAAGCGGCTGCGCTGCGCATCGTCGAGCGCGTCGAGGCGGGTGGCGATGGCCGCGGCCAGCACCGGGCTGTTGGCTTCGCCGCGCACCGACAACAAGCGTCGGCACTCGATCAGGATCTGTCTTGACATGGGGCGCTAGTGTGCGGTGCACGTCGATCGGGTTGGCGCGCGTCGGCTGCGCTTTTCGCAAGCCGCCATCCGAGCGCGCGCGGCCATAGCTGCCAAAAAGTTCCGCTCATCCAGCGTGCAGAAGCGACAAGCGCGTCTGCTTGTAACGGGGCTGGCGGCGCGGGCCGCTCTGGCGCGGGCCGCAACGGTCTGATCGCGGGCCGCTTGTTACATTCGCCCGCCCGACCGCCCCCAACATAGGGGGGCCGATCCACCTTACCGACTTGCCTTTCCGTGACTGCCTCATCTCACCTTCGCCTTGCAAACGTCGCGCTGCTGAGTCTGGCGGTCGTGGCACTGACCGCCTGTGGCGGCGGCTCCGACGCCGACACCGCGGCACCGGTAATCGGGGCCGAAAGCCCGGGCCCTGCACCCGCGCCTGCGCCTGGCCCCTCGCCGGCCCCGTCACCTCCCGCCCCAACGCCAGCCCCCTCGCCTCCTGCGCCAACGCCGGCGCCCGGGCCGAGGCCACCGGCCCCCACGCCGCCTCCACCGCCGCCCCCGGCGCCGGCCCCTGCTCCCGGACCGGCACCGTCACCGGCACCGCCCACGGTCGGCTCGGCGACGCTGCAGTGGAGCGCGTCGTCGGACACGCGCGTCTCCGGCTACCGCGTTCATTGGGGCACGGCCTCACGCGTCTATGGCCAGTCTGTCGATGTGGCCGCAGCAACGAGCCGCACCGTCGGCGGTCTGCCGTCCGGGCGAACCTACTTCTTCGCGGTCACGGCCTATGACACCGGCGGCGCCGAGAGCGCCTTCTCGGCCGAAGCGACGAAGTCGATTCCGTAGCGCCCAACGACCCAGGCGCAGCATCAGCGCCTGAGAGTCGGGTGCCGGTACGTCCGCGCAGCGAAGGTGGGCCGCGGCTAAAGTCATCGCCATGAGCAGCTTCGTCCTCGTGCACGGCGCCTGGGGTGGGGCCTGGATCTGGCGCCGCGTTCTGGGCCCGCTGCGCGCCGCCGGCCACGATGTGCACGCGGCCACGCTGACCGGCGACGGCGAGCGCGCGCACCTTCGCCACGCCGGCATCTCGCTGCAAACCCACATCGACGACGTGCTCGGCCTGATCGACGCCGAGGAGCTGCACGACATCGTGCTCGTCGGCCACAGCTACGCCGGCATGGTCATCACCGGTGTGGCCGACGCGCTGCTGGCGCGCGGCCCGGGGCGCTTGAAGCAGCTCGTCTACGTCGATGCGATGGTGCCGCTGCCAGGCGAAGGCTGGGGCCAGGGCCATCCGAGCGAGATCGTGCAGGCGCGCATGGCGCTGGCCCAAGCCAACGACAACGCGCTGCCGCCGCCCGATCCGCGCGACTTCGGCCTCGAAGGCGCCGATCGCGACTGGTTGCTGCGGCGCCAGGTGCCGCACCCCTTCGGCATGTACCGCGTGCCGCTGCACTTCGACGCCGAGCGCTGGGCGCGCGTGCCGCGCACCTTCATCGACTGCCATGCCCCCGCCTACGTCACCATCGACGCCATGCGCAAGCGGGTGCGTGCGCAAGCGGGCTGGCGTATCGTCGAGCTGGCGACGGGTCATTGCCCGATGGTCAGCGCGCCGCAGGCGCTGACGCGTGCCCTGCTCGACCTGGCTTGAACCGCTTCAAGGAGCCTCTCATGCAACGCATCGGATTCATCGGCGCCTCCGGGCTCATGGGGCACGGCATGGCGAAGAACCTGCGCGCCAAGGGCCATCCGCTGGCGCTCACCGTGCACCGCAACCGCGAGCGCGTGGCCGACTTGCTCGCCGCTGGCGCAACGCTGGCGCCAACGCCGGCTGCGCTGGCCGAGGGCAGTGACATCGTCTTTCTTTGCGTCACCGGCTCGCCGCAGGTGGAAGCGTCGGTGAGCGGCGCCGACGGCCTGCTGGCCGGCGCGCGCGCCGGGCTGGTGATCGTCGACTGCTCCACCGCCGAGCCCGACTCCACAGCGCGCCTGCGCGAGTTGTGCGCGGCCAGGAGCGTGGCCTACGTCGATGCGCCGCTGGCGCGCACGCCGGTCGAGGCCGAGGCCGGGCGGCTGAACGTGATGGTGGGCGCCACCGACCTGCAGTTCGCGCAACTCGAACCG
>JANNJX010000296.1:0-2044 GCA_031396005.1 Burkholderiales bacterium | reverse complement strand
CGGTGGCCGCCAGCAAGGGCACGCCGATGGTGTGGAACAAGCAGATCGTCAACGGCTCGCCGACGCGCATTCGTACCCGCGGCGCCGATGTCAACGATGCCTCGTTCCCCGGCTACCGACAGGGCGAGAACCGCAACGGCAACAACATGAACATCGCCGCCGAGTTGCTCAACCCGCAGACGCTCGGCGGCCAGCGCTACGACACGTTGTTGCTGACCGAGCGCCACGACATCGTCAACACGCTGGTGTGGGAAGACACGGTACGCTACACGCGGCACTTCCATGACCGACTGGTTGCCGGCAACGCCGCGGCCAACAGCTACCTCTACCACTCGTGGCTGGGCATCGCCGACAAGAACAGCCCGGCGTCGTGGGTCGCCTACGAGCGCATCGCGGCCAAGGCCTGGCAATGCACGGCGGCGCGCATCAACGTGTCGCTCGCGGCCGTCGGGCGCGGCGACCGCATGACCTACCTGCCTGCAGGCCTGGCGTTGGCCGATCTGGTCGAGCAGGCCGCCATTCGCGGCAACGTGGCCGGCGTGAGCAGCGGCAACGCGGGCCAGACCGTCGAGCGCCTGTTCACCGACAGCCTGCACCTGTCGCCGCTCGGTGAGTACTACCTGTCGCTGGTCAGCTACGCGGCAGTGTTCCGCCGCTCGCCGGTGGGCGCATGGGCGCCGTCGGGCGTGACCGCAGAGCAGGCCAGCGCGCTGCAGAACGTGGCCTGGCAGTCGGTCTCGAATTACTACAACAACGCTGCCACGCCGAGCATGGACCAGTGCCAGGCCGCGATGCGCGATCAGGTGTGCAACGCCTACGCCAACTACGCCGGCAACCCGGGCGCTGGGTCGAGCTGCGTCGCCCGCTTCGCGCAGTCGTCGCCGAGCAACCCGTTCTTCTACAGCGCAGCGGCCGACACCGGCTACTGGTTTCCTTGACGCTTCAGCGCATGGCGCGCAGGCGCACGCGCTCGAGGTAGGCCTGGCCATCGGGCGGCTGGCCGCTGCGCTGCGACGCCCACACCATTTCGCCGAGGCATTCCATGACCTCGTGGTGGGCGTCGTGGAGCGAACCGCGCCGGGCGGCGAGCAACTCGACCGCCTGGCGGATGCCGCGCGGCTGGTCGATGGAACATTGTTCGCTGATCGTCAGGTGCATCGACAGGTGCAGGAACGGATTCGTGCGGCCGCTCTCGACGCTGTAGGTCGCCGCCAGCGCTGCGTTCACGTCGGCGAGGTCGGCGTGGTGCTCCGGGTGCTCGGCGATCCACAACACGGCCAGCGCCTGCATCGGCTCGAGCACAACGCCCTCGCGGTCCTTGCGCCAGGCCTCGCAGAAGAAGCGGCGGACGTCGTGCTGTGAGGGGGTGAACATGGGCTGACAATTGTCGGCCCGACATGAGAAGCCCCTGATGCAAGTCAGTACTTTGAGCTTCATCACCGACCCCTGGTTCTATGCGGTCGCCATCCCGGCGGTGTTGCTGATGGGCTTGTCGAAGAGCGGCTTCCTGATCGGCTTCGGCGCGCTGGCCACACCGCTGATGGCGTTGGCGGTGCCGGTGCCGCAGGCCGCGGCGATCATGCTGCCGCTGCTGCTGGTGATGGACGCCACCAGCATCCAGCAGTTGTGGCGGCATCGCGACCGCGACCTGCTGCGTTTGCTGCTGCCCGCCGGGTTGATCGGCACGGTGATCGGCACGCTGCTGTTCGGCGTCTTCTCGTCCCAGGCCGTGGCGGCGGTGGTGGGTGCGCTGACGCTGCTGTTCCTGGCGCAGCGTCTGCTGTTCCCGTCGCGCAGCGACGCACCGCCGCCGCCCAAGGCCGTGGGCTTCGTGCTCGGCATCGCGGCGGGCTTCACCAGCTTCGTCGCCCATGCCGGCAGCCCGCCGCTGTCGGCATATGTCTTGCCGTTGCGCCTCGACCCGATCCGCTTCACGGCGACGATGGCGGTGCTGTTCACCGCGATCAATTTGTCGAAGTGGATCCCGTACGCGTGGCTCGGCCTGCTGGACATGCGCAACCTCGCCACATCGCTGGTGCTGGTG
>JANNJX010000548.1:0-8502 GCA_031396005.1 Burkholderiales bacterium | reverse complement strand
GGCGGCGGGCCGTGGCTCGAAGCCATTGCCGCCAGCGGCGCCGACGTCGTCGGCGTCGATTGGACGATCAACCTGCGCCGCGCCCGCGAGCGTGTGCAGGACCGCGTGGCGCTGCAAGGCAACCTCGACCCGATGGTGCTGTTCGGCGGCGAGGCCGCGGTGCGCTCCGAAGCGCGGCGTGTGCTCGACGACTTTGGCCCCGCCGGCGAGCGCAGTGGCCACATCTTCAACCTCGGTCACGGCATCAACCAGCACACGCCGCCCGAGGCAGTGACGGCGCTTGTCGACGAAGTCCATCGACATTCGCGGGCCCAACGGGCGGGCAAGTGAGGCTGTGCATTCCGTCCCGGGTAAGTGAGCGCTCAGGCTGACTTATCCCCACTTTGGGCCAAGCGAGGGCTTGAGGAAAAGACAACCCGTCTGCGCTATCAGGTATTCCCCTAGTTATCGCCAAGTGCTTGATTTCATTGAACTTGCAGGCCTGCCTCAATGCGGGGCAGCGCAGCGCCAAGCACGGCGTATCAACGGGTTAGCGTGTCTGCGGGCAGCTTTTGCACAAAGTTATCCACAATTCTGGTGGAAAGCTCGATTTGCTGTTCTGAATCATCGACTTAGCGGCCTTTTGTGAAGCCGAACCGAGAAAGTGGCGGTATCTCGGCTGCCGGCAACGGCATGGTGGCGGTGGCCGTCGAGACACCGCAGCATGCTGGCCTGTCGCCGACACTGGACTATCGCTGCGAGCGCCCACTCGCACCCGGAACGTTGGTCAGAGTGCCTCTGGGCAAGCGCCAAGTGCCCGGCATCGTGTGGGACCGGGCTGATGGCGCGGTCCCCGAAGCCTTGCAGATCAAGCCGCTCGGCGACGTGTTGGACGCCGTGCCACCGCTGCCGGCCGCGTGGCGGCAACTCGTCGCCTTCGCCGCCGCCTACTACCAACGCAGCCTAGGTGAACTCGCGCTGTCCGTGCTGCCGCCGGAGCTGCGCAAGCTCGACGCGGCGCAGCTCGCCCGCCGCGTGGCCCGCCTGAGCGCGTCGCCCACCGCTGCGCACGAAGACACCGCAGCGCCCGCGCTCAACGCCCCGCAGCAGGCGGCGGTGCAGGCGCTGGCGGCGATGACCCCGGGCACGACGCTGCTGCACGGCGTCACCGGCAGCGGCAAGACCGAGGTCTATCTGCAGGCTGCGGCGGCGGCGTTGGCCAGAGGCCGCCAGGTGCTGGTGTTGGTGCCCGAGATCAACCTGACGCCGCAGCTCGAAGCGCGGTTCGCCGCGCGCTTTGCCGGCCACCGCCTGGTCAGCCTGCACAGCGCGCTGACGCCGGCGCAGCGCCTGAAGCATTGGTTGCAAGCGCACCTCGGCCACGCCGACCTCGTGCTCGGCACGCGGCTGGCGGTGTTCGCCTCGATGCCGCGGCTGGGGCTGATCGTCGTCGACGAAGAACACGACCCGTCGTTCAAGCAGCAGGAGGGCGCGCGCTACTCGGCGCGTGATCTCTCGGTCTGGCGCGGCCACAACGAACGTATCGCGGTGCTGCTCGGCTCGGCCACGCCGTCGCTCGAAACCTGGCAGCGCGCCGAGCAGGGCGCCTACCGTCGGCTGGCGCTGCCCGAGCGCATCGGCGGCGGCGCGCTGCCGCGCGTGCGCGTGGTCGATATGGGTGCGTTGCCGCGCAACAAGGGCGAAGAGGTCGTCATCTCGCCGCCGCTGCTGGCTGCGCTGCGGCAGCGCCTCGAGCGCGGCGAGCAAAGTCTGGTGCTGCTCAACCGCCGTGGCTACGCGCCGGTGCTGCATTGCGGCGCGTGCGGCTGGAAGAGCGGCTGCGCGCATTGCAGCGCCTGGCGTGTCTTCCACAAGATCGACCGCACGCTGCGCTGCCACCATTGCGGCTTCACCGAGCGCGTGCCACGGGCCTGCCCGGAGTGCGGCAACCTCGACATCCACGGCATCGGCCGCGGCACCGAGCGGCTCGAGGAGCATCTTGCGGGGCTGCTGCCCGGCGCACGCATCGCTCGCATCGATGCCGACAGCACGCGGCTCAAAGGCGCGCTCGAAGAACAGCTCGCCGCCGTGCATGCGGGTGAAGTCGATGTGCTGGTCGGCACGCAGATGGTCGCCAAGGGGCACGACTTCCGGCGCATGACGCTGGTGGCCGCGGTCAATCCGGACAGTGCCCTCTTCGCCAGCGATTTCCGCGCCGGCGAGCGCCTGTTCGCACTGCTGATGCAGGCCGCAGGACGCGCCGGCCGCGATGCTGCACAAGGCGGCACGAGCGAAATGTGGGTCCAGACCTGGCACCTGCGGCATCCGCTTTTTGCCGCGCTGGCCACGCATGACTTTGCGGCTTTCGCTGCCGCGCAATTGCGCGATCGTGCAGGTGCGGGCTTGCCGCCGTTTGCGAGCCTGGCCTTGCTGCGCGCCGAAGCCAAGGACGCGACGATGGCCGGCGCCTTCCTCCACGCTGCGGCGCAACGCGCGTCGGCACTGAGCGAGGCGGCCGGCGTCATGGTCTACCCGCCGGTGCCGCCGCCGATCTCGCGCGTGGCCGGTGTCGAGCGCATGCAGATGCTCGTCGAGTCGCGCTCACGCGCCGCGCTGCAACGCTTTCTCGGCGTCTGGGTGCCGCAGCTCACGCCGCTCGGCAAAGAAAAAGCCCACCGTGTGTTGCGGTGGGCTGTGGATGTCGATCCGCTGGCGATCTAGACCCACCCCGAGAGCAGCTTCGCCGCTTACCCTTCAAGGGGGCAACGGCGGTGGTCCGGCGAAGCCGGTTCCACGGCGTTCGCTTGGCAAGTCATGGCGCTTGTCAGTCGTCGTGTTTGTGTTTGCCCTTGCCTTTGCCGTGGCCGCGCTCTTGCGCATACACCGGCGGCCCTTTGCGCGGATGCGCCTCGTTGTAGCGCGTCTGCACCCACTCTTCGCGCACGAAATACACCTGACGCCCGCAAGCGTCGTACTGATGGCAATGCTTACGCCATTTCTTGGCGTGCCCCGGCGGCACGTACAAATACATCGGCGGCTGCGCCACCACGACCGCGGGCTGCATGATCACCACCGGCTGGCGGTAGATCACCGGCGGCGGTGGTGCGTTGGTGCCGATCTCGATGCGGCCGTACACGCCCGGCTCGCGGATGGTGACGCCCACGCCGACATCGACCGCCGACCAGGCCGAGGCCGAAGCCACGACGGCGAGCGCTGCCACTGCTGAGCGCGTGAAGAGAGTTGTCGATGCCATGCGTGGGCTCCTTGTTGAATCAGTCCGATGACCAACGCGAGTTTGCAGCGCATCGTTGACGCTGCGCGTCGCGGCCGGGTCGCAGCGCCGCGCCGCGTGAACTCCGGCCGCGCCGTTGCGATTGGTATCACACAATCAGTGCGCGCCGGCGCCGAAGAGCCAGGCCGTGGCGGAGAACGTGACGAACGCCAATGCGGTCGAACTCATGATGATGCGTGCGATGCGGCCGTTGTCGGCGCCGTAGCGCTCGGCCAGCAGCGAGACGTTGCTCGCACTCGGCAGCGCTGCGGCGAGCGTCAGCACCATGATCTCGAAGACGCCGATCGGCGCGCCCAGCGCGCGCGCACCGGCGGCCAACGCGAACACCAGCAGCGGGTGCGCGAACAGCTTGATTGCCGCCACTGGCAAAACCAGCGCCGGCGGCGTGCGCGTGTGTGCATGCTGGCCGGCGCGCCACAGCACGGCGCCGATGGTGAACAGCGCCACCGGGCTGGCGGCATCGGCCAGCATGTCGACGATGGTGGCCAGCGGCCCGGTGAGTTTCCAGCCCAGCACCGAACAGATCACACCGAGCGCGATCGACCAGGGCAGCGGATTCGACAACGCGCCTCGCAGCGCCCGCGTCAGCGCCGCGCGCGCGCCTTCGCCCTTGGCGTCGTGTGCTTGCGCGAGCGCAATGCACACCGAGCTGGTGATGAACAGATCGACCAGCACGGCGCAGATCACCGGCCCGGCCGCGGCCGCGCCGAGCAAGGCGGTCAGCAGCGGCACGCCCATGAAGCCGGTGTTCGGAAACGCCGCCACGAGCGCGCCGAATGCCGCGTCCTTCATCTGCACGCGCGGCGACAGCGTCACCGCGATCGTGAAAGCGACGATGCCCAGCGAGGCCAGCAGCGAGACTGCGATCACCACCGGGTTCAACAACTGCCCGATCGGCGTGTTCATGCCGAAGCGAAACAGCAGCGCCGGCAAGGCGAAGTACAGAACGAAGGCGTTGAGTCCCGGAATCGCCGACTCGGGCAGCAGACGCTGGTGCGCAGCGGCATAGCCCATCAACACCAGAGCGAAGAACGGCAAGGTGACGGCGAGGATCGGCTGCATCGGTGCAGCGAAGTATCGCAGCGCGTACTAGCACATCGTCGCACAACTTCGCCGACGAGCGTGCTGTCTATGATCCGCCGCCCATGTCCAACGACAGCATGAACTCGCGCCAGCTCGAAGCGGTGCACCACCTCGACAGTCCCTGCCTCGTGCTCGCCGGCGCGGGCTCGGGCAAGACGCGCGTCATCGTTCACAAGATTGCGCGGCTGCTGCAAAGCGGGCTGGAGCCCAAGCAGATCGCGGCGATCACCTTCACCAACAAGGCCGCGGCGGAGATGCGCGAGCGCGCCAAGGCCCTCGTCGGTGGTCGTGCGGCGAAGTCGCTCGTCGTCAGCACCTTTCACTCGCTCGGCGTGCGCCTGCTGCGCGCCGACGGCGAGCGCATCGGCCTGAAGCCCAACTTCTCGATCCTGGACAGCGACGACGTGCTCGGTGTGCTGCGCGATGCCGGCGGCACCACCGACGCCAAGCTGGCACGACGTTGGCAATGGGCGATCAGCCTGTGGAAGAACCAGGGCCTCGATGCCGGGGCCGCCGAAGGCGCCGCCGAGAACGACGACGAGCGCGTGGCGGCGCGTGTCATGAAGCGCTACGAAGAGCGCCTCGCGGCCTACCAGGCGGTGGACTTCGATGACCTGATCGGCCTGCCGTTGCGGCTCCTGCAGCGCGACGACGAGACGCGCGCGAAGTGGCGTGTGACGTTTCAGCACGTGCTGGTCGATGAATACCAGGACACGAACTCGGTGCAGTACGAGTTGTTGAAGGCGCTGGTCGGCGAGCGCGGCGTGTTCACCGCCGTCGGCGACGACGACCAGAGCATCTACGGCTGGCGCGGCGCGACGATCGACAACCTGAAGCGCCTGCCCGAGGACTACCCGAAGTTGAAAGTGATCGCGCTGGAGCAGAACTACCGCTCCACCGGCGCGATCCTCGCTGCCGCGAATGCGGTGATCGCGGCCAATCCGAAGATCTTCGAGAAGAAGTTGTGGAGCGAGTTCGGCCAGGGCGATCCGGTGCGCGTGCTGGAGTGCGATGGCGAGGAGCACGAGGCCGAGCGCGCGGTGGCGCTGATCCAAAGCAAGCGAGGCGAGGGTGGCCAGGTCAAGTTCAGCGACTTCGCCGTGCTCTACCGCGCCAATCATCAGGCGCGCGTCTTCGAGCAAAAGTTGCGAGCGGCGCAGATGCCTTACAAGGTTTCCGGCGGGCAAAGTTTTTTCGATCGCGCCGAAATCAAGGACCTGTGCGCCTGGCTGCGCTTGCTCGTCAACAACGACGACGACCCGGCGTTCCTGCGCGCGGTGACTACGCCCAAGCGCGGCATCGGCCACACCACGCTGGCGTCGCTCGGCGAGTTCGCGTCGAAGCGCAAGACGAGCTTGTTCGAAGCGTTGTTCGCACCCACGCTCGGCGCCGCCATGAGCGCCAAAGCGCGCGACGGGCTGCACGAGTTCGGCCGCTGCATCAACGACCTCGAACACCGCGCGCGGCAGACCGTCGGCGGCGAGGCCGCGCGCGCGTTCCTGATGGGCTGGATGAAAGACATCGGCTACGAGCAGCACCTCTATGACGGCGAAGACAGCGAAAAACTGGCGGCCGCGCGCTGGAGCAACGTGCTCGACTTCATCGACTGGATGGTGCGCCGCTGCGGCGGTGAGAAGGCCCTCGAAGCCGGCGACGTCGCCGAAGAACCGCAGAGCGTGCTCGACGTGGCGCAGACCATCAGCATCATCATCAGCCTGGCCGAGCGCGGCGACGATCAGGACGTGGTGACGCTGTCGACGCTGCATGCCGCCAAGGGCCTCGAGTGGCCGCATGTTTTTCTCGCCGGCGTCAACGAAGGGCTGCTGCCGTTCAAGAGCGAGGCCGAAGACATGACCGCCGAGCGTTTGCAGGAAGAGCGGCGGCTGATGTACGTCGGCATCACACGCGCGCGCACGACGCTTGCGGTGAGCACCTTGAAGCGCCGCAAAAAGGGCCGCGAGCGGGTGGCCGGCACGCCGAGCCGCTTCATCGCCGAGATGAAGCTGGACGAGCAGAAAACGAAAGAAGACCCGCGCGAGAAGTTGAAACGCATCCGCGCCGAGCTGATGGCCAGAGCGGTGCCCTGAAAGCTGCGCACGGTGCGGCAATCGTGCGCACTCTTGCGGTCATAACTTCTCGCGTGGCGGGCCTGGCGCCGCGACCGCAGCATCGCAAAGATCTTCTCGGCGCGACATTCCCCTGCGCTGCGTGCAAAGTTGCGAGACACGCGCACCGTCTGCCGACGGTGGCACCGAATGCCTCCCACAATTCTGCACTCGTGATGCGGCTTCGCCGCGCAGTTGAACTTGAACGCGGGGTGACTGACATGATTCGTGATGAACGCCGATTGAACATCAACGTCGAGTGGCAGCCGCTGTCGGCATCGCGCAGTGCGCTCGCCGCCGCGACGATCGCGGCGGCGCTGGGCGCCCCGGCGCAGGCGCAGGAGGCCTGGGTCGTCGGCCAGTCCGCGCCGCTGTCCGGTGGCAACGCGGCGATGGGCCGCGACGTGCGCGACGGCGCGCTGGCGTATTTCAAGTCGGTCAACGCGCGCGGCGGCGTGGCCGGCAAGCCGATCGAGCTGGTGACGCTCGACGACGTCAACGACCGCAAGACCGCCGGCGCGAACGCGACCCAGTTGCTGGCCGACAAGAAGGCCGTGGCGCTGTTCGGTTTCGCCTCGGCCACGCTGAGCCTGGACGCGATGCCGCAGGCCGACAAGGCCGGCACGCTGTTCTTCGCGCCGCTGTCGGGGGCCGATCCGGTGCGCAAGGCGCCGCCGGTAGTGTTCACGATGCGCGCCTCCTACGGCGAAGAGATGGAGAAGATCCTCTCGTTCTGGACCGGCCTGGGCATGAAGAAGGTCGTCGTCGTGCACTACGACGACGAGGTCGGCAAGCAGAACTTCGGCGTCGTCGCGGCTTACCTGGCCAGGCAGAGCGGCACGCCGCCGGCGGCGCTGTCGTTGAAGCGCAACCAGGCGGTCGAAGACGCGCACATCGACCAGCTGCGCGAGCACAAGCCCGACGTCATCATCAACACCACGCTGTCGGGTGCGGCGGCCGAGGTCAGCAAGCGCCTGGCCAAGCGCGGCGCTTTCGTGCCGACGTCGAGCCTGTCCTTCGTCGGCGCGCAGCAGTACATCGACGCCGCCGGCGTGTCGGCCGCCGGCGTCTCTATCGCGCAGGTCGTGCCCAACCCGAGTTCCAACCTGCCGGTGGTGCGCGAATGCGCCAAGGCGTTGCAGGATGCGGGCATCACGCAGCCGATGAACAGCACGCACCTCGAAGCCTGCATCTCGGCCAAGGTGCTGACCGAAGCGATGCGGCGGGCAAAGAAGCCGGCGGACGCTGCGGCGCTGCTGGCCTCGATGCAGGCGCTCGGCAGCTACGACACGGGAGGGTTCACCGTCAACTACAGCGCCAGCCGCCGTCACGGCAGCAGCTATGTCGAGCTCGGCATGGTGTCGCGCGAAGGGAAATTACGAAGCTGACGGCACTGCCCCTCGCCCGCTTTGCGGGCACTCCCCCGAGGGGAGACTCAGGCCGACGCTTGGGAGCGGCCCGGCGCTGGCCTGAGTTCACATGCCCTTGAACAGCCCGAGGTAGCTGCGGCTGACCTCGAGTTGTTCCTTGTGGCCCTTGACGCTGACGATCTGGCGGCCGCGAAAGTCGCGCGTCACGCCGCCAATCGCCTTGACGTTGACCAGCGTCGAACGGTGGATTTGCCAGAACTGCAGCGGGTCGAGCTCGTCGATCAGCTCCTTGATCGGCTTCCTGATCAGCGCTTCGAGGCTCGCCGTCTGCACGCGCGTGTACTTCTCGTCGCTGATGAAGAACAGCACGTCGCACACCGGGATCATCTGGATCGCCGAGCCGACGCTGGCCTGGATCCATTGCAGGCGCTGCGGCGTGCCGCCCGGGTTCATCCGCGCGCTCAGTTGCTGCAGCAGTTGCTGCAGCGGCGCAGCGGCGGGTGTTGCTGCATCGGCGGCTTCGTTGCCGTGTCGTTGCGCGAGGCGCTTCTTGATGCGCGCTACTGTCACCGCGAGCCGCTCGCGTTCGGCCGGCTTCAGCACATAGTCGGCCACGCCCTGCTCGAAGGCTTCGACGGCGTACTGGTCATACGCGGTGATGAAGACGATCTCG
>JANNJX010000518.1:0-2907 GCA_031396005.1 Burkholderiales bacterium | reverse complement strand
GTATGCGGCCGGGGCCGGCGCCACCGCTGCGATCAACGCCGCAACGATCGTCTTCAACGCGCCCGCACCGTTCACCGCGACCTTCTCGTCGCGCGGACCTTTGCTGGGCGCTAACGGCGATCTGCTCAAGCCTGACCTGATCGCGCCGGGCCAGGACATCCTCGCGGCGGTCTCGCCGATCGGCTACAACGGCCGCCTGTTCGACCTGTTGAGCGGCACCTCGATGTCGAGTCCGCACGTGGCCGGTCTGGCTGCGTTGCTGAAGGAGTTGAAGCCCGGCTGGTCGCCGATGGCGATCAAGTCGGCGCTGATGACCACCGGCACCGACGTGCTCGACGGTGGAGCGCCACCGGCCGCGGAGAACAACCCGGTGCTGATCTTCCGTCAGGGCGCAGGCCATGTGCGGCCGAACTCGGCTGCCGACCCAGGCCTGGTGTTTGACTCGAGCTTCGGCGACTGGCTCGGCTTTCTCTGCGCGGTTCAGCCGGGCGGCGGCTGCACCGGCGTGCCGGCGACAGACCCGAGCAACCTGAACACGCCGTCGATCGCCATCGGCGACCTCGCCGGCGTGCAGACCGTGACGCGGCGCGTGACCAACGTGGGCGGCAACCCGGCCACCTACACGCCGTCGATCAGCGGAATGGCTGGTTTCACCACGGTGGTGACACCGTCGTCGCTGAGCCTGGCGGCGGGCGAGACCAAGTCGTTCACGGTCACGTTCACGCGCACCTCGGCAACGCTCAACAGCTACAGCGGTGGCCAACTGCGGCTCAGCGACGGCACGCACACCGTCCGTGTTCCGGTGGTCGTGCGCCCGGTGGCCTTGGCCGCACCGCTGCAGGTCAGCGCGTCGTACAACGTGACCTTCGGCTACAGCGGTCCGTTCACGGCTACCGCGCGTGGCCTGATCCCGGCAGCGATCACGTCTGGCACCGTGACGCAGGATCCCGACCAGACCTTCTCGCCGGCCGACCCGACAGGCACGGTGGCGGTCTCGGTGACGATTCCGGCGGGCACGACCTACGCCAGGTTCTCACTGTTCGATGCCGACGTGGCAGCCGGCAGCGACATCGATCTGTACGTCACCAACAGCGCAGGCACCCTGGTCGCTGCGAGCGGCAGCGGCGGCTCGGACGAGGAGGCCAACCTGGTCAACCCGGCGCCGGGCACCTACACGGTGTACATGCACGGCTGGGGGCTGCCGAGCGGCTCCTCGGCGTTCAAGCTGCACGCCTGGGTGCTCGGCGCCACTGCGGCCGGCAACATGACGGTGACCGCCCCGGCCAGCGCAGTGCTCGGACAAAGCGGCCCGATCGGCATCACGACCAGCGGCCTGACCACAGGCTTCAAGTACCTCGGCTCCGTCGCTTACGGCGGCGCCGCTGGCATGCCCAACCCGACGATCGTGCGCATCGATCAGTAAGCCACGCCGCGCTTCTGGCGTCCAACGCCCCGCACTTCGCGGGGCGTTTTTCTTTGGGGGCTTCAGATCCGCGGATCGGCCTCGCGCGGCAGCGGCGGCTGCGCCTGCCCGGACGGGCAATGCAGCCAGCCGCCGCGGTCGCTGACGTGGTAGTCGAGCGCGCCGCCGTCGGCATCGAGCGGCGCGATGCGCACGCGGTGGCCCGGCACCAGCGCCTGCGGATACAGGCGCCCCGGCTGCGGGCAGCCGAGCGCACCGTCGCGCCAGACCACGGCGTGCAGCGCCACCACGCGCAAGCGCGCCGCCGGCAGCGCGCTGCGCCGCGCTGCGTCGTCGAGCAGTGCGGGCAGCAGCGATTGGATCGGCGTGGTGTTCACAGGTGACGCAGGCGCGGCGCAAGCAACGAGCGAAGCACCCAGCAGTGCGCTGACGCTGGCGCGAGCAATGGCCGGAAGAAGTCCAGGGAAAAGCAACCGCACGGCAGAATCGCGCCTGTCGAAAGGGGAGTAGCTCGCAGCGTAGCGCAAGCCCGCTGCCGCGGACCCCGTCAATACGAACCCCGGCGCACGCCGGCGTTCCGGGCCCGCAGGCTGGCGCAAAACGCGCCCTCCCTTGCAAGACCTTTCGGCGCTTCGTTCTCCTCCAACTTTTTTGGGAGCGTCCTCATGGACACGATTGCGCCGATCTGGCTCTGGGTCTTTTTCGTCATCTCCGTTCTCGTCGCCCTGTTCATCGACTTCGTCGTGCTGAAGAAGCAGGGCGCGCACAGCGTCTCGGTCAAGGAGGCGCTGAACTGGTCGATCGTCTGGGTGCTGTTGTCGCTGGCCTTCAACGCGCTGTTCTGGTGGGCGGTGCAGCAGGACCACGGCAACGCCGTCGCCAACGAGAAATCGATGGAGTTCCTCACCGGCTATCTCATCGAGAAAAGCCTGGCGGTGGACAACATCTTTGTCTTCCTGATGATCTTCACCTACTTCGCGGTGCCGCCCGAGTTCCAGAAGCGGGTGCTGATGATCGGCATCGTCGGCGCCATCGTGCTGCGCACGGTGATGATCCTCGTCGGCTCGTGGCTCGTCGCCGAGTTCCATTGGGTGCTCTACGTCTTCGGCGCCTTCCTGCTGCTGACGGGCATCAAGATGTGGTGGGCCGCGGGCAAGGAGCCGGATCTGGAGAGCAACCCGGCGCTGAGGCTGCTGCGCCGCGTGCTGCCGGTGGCGAAAAACTTCGACGGCGAAAAATTCTTCACCCTCGACAACGGGCGCAAGGTGGCGACGCCGCTGCTGCTCGTGATCGCGCTGGTCGGCCTGACCGACATCATCTTCGCCGTCGATTCGATCCCGGCGATCTTCGCCATCACGACCGACCCGTTCATCGTCCTCACGTCCAACATCTTTGCCATCCTCGGCCTGCGCGCGATGTACTTCCTGCTCGCCGCGGTGGCGGCCAAATTCCACCTGCTCTCCTATGGGCTGGCGGTGGTGCTG
>JANNJX010000501.1:0-11372 GCA_031396005.1 Burkholderiales bacterium | reverse complement strand
CGTCCCAGGCCACGTCGGCCGAGCTGCTCAGCAGTTGCGGCAGGCCGTTGGCGACGCGGTACTTCAGCAGCGGCTCGGTCGACGCCGAGTGCGGGTTCCAGCGGAACTTCTCGTAGCCGGCGCGGGTGTCGAGCTGCCAGGCGCCGAGCGTCCACTGGTGCAGCAGGTCCAGGCGCGTCTCGTCGTTGCTGCGATCCAGGTCGTTGCCGGGCAGGCTCAGGTCGCGGTTCTCGGGCAGCGTGTCCGTTTCCTTGCGCACACGCAGGCTCGCCGAGAGGTTGCGGTCGTCGCCGAGCTGGGCGTCGGCCTTGGCGAAGAACAGATGCTCGGTGAACGGATCGACGGTCGAGCCTTGCCGCGCACGCAGGGTCGGCACCAGGCCGGCATCGCTCGTGAAGCGGTCGAGGTTCTTCGGCACCACCTGGCGCGAGTCGTCGATCTTCTTGCCGTCGTAGGCGACGAAGAAATGCAGCGCATCCTTCTGAATCGGCCCGCCGAGGCTGAAGCCGCTTTCGTATTTCGTCGACGGCGGCAGATCGACGCCCGCGGCCTCGCGTTGCTTCTCGAACACCGTCTTCGCGCGCCAGTTGGTGCCGGTGCGGTCGATGTAGGCGTCGCCATGAAACTCATTCGTGCCCGACTTCGTGATCGCCGTGATCGCCGCGCTGCTGACCTGGTCGAACTCGGCCTTGTAGTTTTGCGTGATGACCTTGTATTCCGCGATCGCCGACTGCGGAAACGGGTTGCCGCGCGACGAGTCCTGGCCGGTCAGGCCGCCGCGGATGATGTTGTTTTTCTGGCCGACGCCGTCGATGTAGACGTTGACATGGTCGAAGTTCTGCGCGCCCGACTGGATCTTGGTGTTGCCGCCGTCGTCGCTGGAAAAGGCCACGCCCGGCGCCAGATCGGCCGAGCTCAAGAAGTTGCGCGTCGTCTGCGGCAGGTTCTCGATCAGCCGGCGCGAGACGTTGGTGCCGACCTGCGAGTCCTTCACGCCCTGGCGCTGCGCGGTGCCGGTGACCGTGATCGTCTGCGCCGCAGCGCTCGGTAGAGCCAAATCCACCGACGCCGTCTCGCCGACCTGCACCGTCACCGGCTCGGATTTGCGCTCGCCGACGCGGATCTCATACGAGCCCGGCGCCAGTCCGGTCAGCACGTAGCTGCCGTCGGCCAGCGTCGTCGTGCGCTGGCTGTTGCCGGTGGCCAGGTTGACGGCGGTGACCGTCGTGCCGGCCTGGGCCGCCGCGATCTGGCCTTTGATCGTCGAGGTGCTGAGCTGGGCCTGCGCCGCGCCGGCCGCGAGCGCGAGAGCCACCGCGGTGGCCAAAGCGTGGCGGCGCAACTGGCCGCTTTTGCTGCTGCGATTCATGGCTGTCCCCTGTTGAATGTCCAAGGGGGCGACTTGATACGCCGTGCGGCCCACCGTCAGTAGGCGTTTCCTCGGGACTGTTGCCGCAACACGTCGCTGGCGTCGCCGAGGCTTCAGCGGCAGCGACTGTCGATGTAGGCCAACGCAGGCGCGAGCGCGGCGTCGAACGTTGCCCAATCGTGAGCGCCCGGCATCAGGCGCAACTCGGTGCGATCGGGCTGCAGCAGATGCAGGCGGTTGAAGAGCTGCAATGCGCCGCGAATGATGCCGGGCTGGTCGCGATCGCCGCTCGATATCCAGAACGCCACCTTCTGCGGCGCGCGCGCGTATGCCGTCAGCCGGCCAGGGTAGTTCGCGGCCTGCCAGCGTTGCTCGTCGAACTGGCCGTCGCGCACGAACTGAGGCGTGCGCCGCGCCGCCGAATCGGGCGGCGGCAGCGGTTCATAGACGGCCGGGCTGATCAGCGCGGCCGCGCAAAAGCGCTGCGGCTGCGACAGCGCGAGATGCAGCGCGCCGAAGCCGCCCATCGACACGCCGAGCAGCGCGCGCCGCTGGCGGTGCACGGCAAACGACAGCCGCGCTTCCACGGCCGGCATCACGTCTTCGAGAAACGCCGACGCGGCGGCGTCGGCGGCGCCGTCGATCCACCAGCTGTTGCGGCCGACGCTGGGCATCACGAGCACCGACGGCCGCAGCGTGCCGTTACGCATCGCGTTGACCAGCGGCCCGCGCAGCACCGGGTCGTCGCCGGTCCAGCTTTTCTCGTCGCCGCCGGGGCCGTGCAGCAGGTACAGCACGATCGCCGGCTCGCTGATTGCCGGCGGCAGGTCGGGCAGGTACAGCGAGTAGGCGACGTCGCGCCCGAGGCGCTGCGAACGCAAGGTCTCGCGCAGCAGTTGGGCCATCGTCAGACGCCCACACCCGCGAGCGCCGGCTGTTGGCTCCCTCCCCCTGCAAGGGGGCGGGTTGGGTTGGGGGTTGGGTGCTGCACCACCGCGTTCTTACCCCCCTCCCAGCCTTCCCCGCTTGCGGGGGAAGGAGCAATACGCTGTACCGATGTCATTTCACGCCGCGCGCTGACCGGCGATCCACTGCGCGTACCAGCGCGCGCTCGCCTTGGGCGTGCGCTGCAGCGTCTCGAAGTTCACGTGTACGAGGCCGAAGCGCTTGGAGAAGCCGTGCGCCCACTCGAGGTTGTCGAGCAGCGACCAGGCGCAGTAGCCGCGCACGTCGGCGCCGCGCGCGATCGCGTCGCCGACCGCGGCGATGTGCGTCTGCAGGTAGTGCACGCGCAGCGGGTCGTCGATGCGGCCGTCGATTGCGCAGGGCGGGTCGTAGAAGGCAGCGCCGTTCTCGGTCACGTACAGCGGCAGGCCGCCGTAGCGCTCATGCATCCAGAGCAGCGTTTCGGTGAGGCTTTGCGGGTGCAGCTCCCAGCCGGTTTCGGTGTAGATCGCGCCGTCTTGTCGCAGCGCGCGCGCCGGCACCGGCCACGCCTGTGCGTCGTGGCGCACGACGCTGCGCGTGTAGTAGTTCAGGCCGAGAAAGTCGATCGGCACCGCCAACGCTTTGACCTCGGACTGCGGCCAGTCGGGCCACGAGGCGCCGAAGAGCGCCGGCAACTCCTCGGGGTAGCAGCCGTTGATCGCGGGGTCGAGGTACTGCCGGTTCATGTAGGCATCGGCGAGCCCCTGCGCGCGTCGGTCAGCGTCGGTGGCATCACCGGGCAAGTGCTTCGGCTCGATGTTGACGACCAGCCCGATCTGCTGCCGGCCTATCGCGCGATAGGCGCGCACGCCTTGGGCGTGCGCGCGCAGCAGGTGATGCGCCGCGATCGCGGCTTCGTCGGCCGAGCGGTGGCCCGGGGCGAGCACGCCGTGCATGTAGCCGCCGTCGGCGACGACCCACGGCTCGTTGATCGTCGCCCACAGTGGCACGCGGTCGTCGAGCGCCTTGACGACGACGCCCAGGTAGTCGGCGAACCAATGTGCGATGTCGGGGTTGAGCCAACCGCCGCGGTCGTCGAGCGCGGCCGGCAAGTCCCAGTGGTAGAGCGTGGCCATCGGCGTGATGCCGGCGGCGAGCAGCTCATCGACCAGGCGCTCGTAGAAGCCCAGTCCGGCCAGGTTGACGCGCCCGCGGCCTTCGGGCAGCACGCGGGCCCAGGCGATGCTGAAGCGGTAGGTGGTCAGGCCGAGCTCGCGCATCAGCGCCACGTCGTCGTGCATGCGGCGGTAGTGGTCGCAGGCGAGCTCGCCGCTGTCGCCGTCGTGGATGCGCCCGGGCGTGCGCGCGAAGCGGTCCCAAATGCTGGGCCCCGCGCCGTCGGCGCGCGGCGAGCCTTCGATCTGATGCGACGAGGTAGCACAGCCCCAGAGGAAGCCGGACGGAAACGGGTCGGATGGCATGGAACAGGCGCAATCGCGACCTGGGCCGCGGTTCGAGAGCAACGATCACGTCACTCTAGGTTCAGCCGAGAAGGGCTGTCAATGCTGATCAGTGCTGCGCTGCTGCCACGCGCTCGGACTCGCGCAATGCCTCGATCTGCGCGTGGTTGCGCTGCAGGCCGAGGTACTGCGCTTCGACGACGGCGCGAACCGCTGCGGGCAGCTCCTTTCCCAGCGCCGTCTGGTAACGCTGGATGGCCTTGTCTTCGGCGCGTTCGCTGTCTTCGAGGATGGCGAGGTCGGAGTAGCCGGACAGCGTGCCTTTGACCGCCACCCAGCCGCGTTGCATCGCGCCGCCGGCGCTGCCGCCGTCGTCCGGCGTGCCGCCCAGGCTGACCACGATCGGCCGCAACTCGGCAGCGGCGCTGCCACAGTCGTCGGCGCGTTGCAGCAGCAACCGTCTCGTGCCGTCGTTGCGCATGTGTTCAGCGCTGGCTCGAAAACCGAACTCCCCGTCCAGGCAGCATTCGATCAGCTCGTTGACGGCGTCGACGGTGTCGTCGCTGTTGCTCATCTCAGTGCTGCGTCGGCCGCCGACCCAGCCACATCCACAGCGCCGCCAAGCTGGCGCCGATGGCCGCGGCGAGCACGACGGACTTCAGCGGATCGTGCTGGATGCGTTGCCGGGCCTGCTGCGAGGCCATCGCGGCCTGGTAGCGCAACTCGTGCGAGCGGTCGCGCAGGGTCTCGGCACTGTGCCGGGCCAGCTCCTCAGCGCTGGCGGCCATGCCACGCATGGCCGCTGGCACACGCTGCACGCCGCCCGACAGGCGCTCGAGCGTGTCGTTGGCAAACTGCTGCGTCGATCGGATGGCGTGGTCGGTGCCTTGTGCCGCTTGTTCCGCCGCGCGGCCGACCGATTCAGCCAGCGGGCGATGGGACGTGAAGTTGGTGTTCATGGTGATTCCTTTTCCTGTTTTGAGAAGCGCGACGGGCAACGGGCGTCAGCCGCGCCTGAAGACGCTGACGAGAAAGCTGACCAATGCCAGCGCAATGAAAACGAAGAACAAAACCTGCGCGATGCTGGCGGCGCCGGCGGCGACGCCTCCGAATCCGAACAGCGCCGCCATCAAGGCGATGACCAGGAAGACAACGGCGTAGTGCAGCATGTCGAACTCCTGACTCGTGACTCAGGCCGCGAGCGTCTGCTCGCGCACGCACGGTGCCGCGTACTCGCGCCCGACCATGGCGCGGGCATAGAGATAGTTCTGGCGCGCCCGCTCAGACAGCGCATCGATGTCAACCAGGCCTTTGGCGTTGCAGGGGAAGGCCAAGCATCGGCCGACATGGAACAGATCGTCGAACCTGACTTGGAAATCGGCTTGCATTGGAATGTTGTTCATAACGATGGGAACGACAAAACGGTGGCTGAAACTTAAGCCCTCGCGCGCTGCGTGCGTGTCGGACGGCCCAAGGTGGCGGCGTCAGCGTTGCCCGAAGGCCGTGTAGGCCGAGGCGCCGTGCTGCTGTCCTACAACCCGACGGCCGCACAGGCGACAGGCGGCGGCATGTTCGAGTTCGCAGGTCACCCGCTCAGGGCGCGGCCAGCAACTCGTGCAGACGCTGCGGGTCGAGCGGCTTGGCCAGGTGTGCGTCGAAGCCGTGGCGGCGCGCTTCGGCCACGTCGTTGGCGCCGCTGTAGCCCGAGACGGCCAACAGCTTGCCGGCGTACCCGGCGCGGCGGCTGCGCAGCGCCACTTCATAACCGCTGAGGCCGGGCAGGCCGATGTCGACGATGGCCACGTCGGGCCGCTCGTGCAGCAGCGCGGCCAAGCCGCGCTCGCCGTCGGCGGCGGCGAAGACGACGTGGCCGTCGAGTTCGAGCATCGAGCGCATCAGCGACAGCACATCGGCGTTGTCTTCGACCACCAGCACGCGACGCTGCGGCGTGCGCGCGCGCGCCGTGCGCTGTTCGCCGGGCGGCGGCGCTTCGACTTGCGGCAGCCGGACCTGGAAGGTCGTGCCCGCGGCCGAGCTGTGCGCGCTGACCTCGCCGCCGTGCAACTCGATCAGGCGGCGCACCAGCGTCAGACCGATGCCCAGACCGCCGCCCGGCCGGTCGATCGGGCGCTCGTCCTGCACGAACAGGTCGAAGATCCGCGGCAACAAGTCCGGGTCGATTCCCGGCCCCTGGTCGCGCACCTCGATCAGCGCCTGCGTGTCGCCGCCATGCAGCAAGACCTCGATGCGCCGCCCCGGCGGCGTGTACTTGAAGGCGTTGCCGAGCAGGTTGGTGATGACCTGCTCCAGGCGCGTCACGTCGGCATCGACCCAGGCGCGCTGGAGATCGAGCCGCAGGTCGTGGCCGCGCGACTGCCCGGTGACTTCGAAGGTGGCCACCACGCGCTCGATCAGCGCACCGAGTTCGAGACGCCGCTTCGACAGCCGCACTTTGCCTGAGATGACGCGGCCGACGTCGAGCAGGTCGTCCATCAGGTGCGCCAGGTGCCGCGTCTGGCGGCCGATGATGCGGCGCGCGTTGACGGCCACGTCGGCGCCGGCATCGACGCGGTTCAACACCTCCACCGCCGATGCGATCGCGCCCAGCGGGTTGCGCAACTCGTGGCCGAGCATGGCCAGAAACTCGTCCTTGGCGCGGTTGGCGGCCTCGGCCTGCTGCCGCGCAGCCTGCGACGCATCGACCAGCGCCGCGCGTTCGCGTTCGGCGGTTTTCTGCTGACTCACATCGAGGCTGACGCCGACCAGCTGCAGCGGACGCCGCTGCTCGTCGTACGACAGCATGACGCGCGTCGACAACCAGTGCGAGCTGCCGTCGGGCAGCTCGACGCAGCACTCGAAGGTTTCGCGCTCGCGCGCAGCGCTGATCATCGCGCGCAGGTGCGCCACCAGCGCCTCGCGCTGATCGACATTGATGCGTTCCAGCAAGGTCTGCAGCGGCGGCGTCTGCAAGGCGCCGTCGCAGCCGAACAGGCGCGCCTGGCCGGGGGACCACGAGCTGTGGCCGCTGTCGAATCGGTACTGAAAAAAGCCGATGGCGCCGGCGTCCTGCGCCAGCTCGATCAGATCCTGGCTTTCGCGCAGGCGGCGGTCGGTTTCGAGCAAGCGCTGCTCGGCGAGTTTGCGCTCGGTGATGTCGACCACGGCAGCCACCGCGCCTTGCGTGCGGCGCGCGCGGTCCTGCAGCGGCAGCGCCCGCACCAGCACGTGACGTGTCGGGCTGCCGCGGCAGCGCAGCTCCAGCTCCACCGGGCCGACGGCGCGGCCCGACGCCGCCGCGCGGCGCAGCGGCTGCTCGTCGGCAGCGAGCATGCGGCCGTGCTCGAAGACCTCGGCGGCGGCGCTCTCGCCGTCGGAGAGCGTGCCCACCATCTCCCGCATCGCCGGGTTGTGGACGATGCGCGGCGACGCCGCGTCCGGCATGAAGGCCAGGCCGACCGGCGTGCTCGCAAACAGCGCCTGGAACTCGTCGGCCGTGCGTTGCAGGTTCGCCCGCGAGCGCAGCTCCTGCTCCTGCGCCGCCGCCAGCGCGTCGCGCAACTGGGCGATCTCGCGCACCAGCGGCGGCGCCGGCAGCGCCGGCCCGTTGCTGGCGAGCTGGATCAGCGGCTCGGTGACGCGGCGTGCCAGCAGCGAGGCCAGCGCCACGCCGAGCAGCAGACAGGCCGTGGTCGTCGTCAGCGCGGTCAGCAGCGCGCGCCGCTGCGCACGGTCGATCGGCGCGGCGAAGACGCGTGCGCCGACGCTCCAGCCCGACAGCGCCACCGTCTGCCAGGCGCCGTACGTCAGGCCGCCCTCGGCGAGTTCGGCGCGCTGCGTGCCGTCGGCGTCGCTGGTCATGGCCGCGAGCGCTGCGGCAGCGACAGCGCGGCCGGCCAGTTGCGGCGCATCGGAGCGTGCGATCAGCCGGCCGTCGCGGCCGACGAGGCCGAGAAAGCCGCTTGGCGGCGCACCGGCGTTCTGCACCAGGCGCTGCCACTGGCTGGCGTCGATCCAGGCGCCGAGCGTGTGCTGCGGCTCGCCGTCACCGGCAAACGGCACCTCGACCATGGTCCCCAATCGCTCTTGGTCGCCGACCAGGTCCGACACGGTCACGCCTGGGGCATCGCCGGCGCGCGGCGGCAAGGTGCGTGCGCTGCCGCTGGCGATCACCGGCCCACCCGGCCCGCGCATGAACACCGATTGCCAGTGCGCCCGGCGCGGCTCCTGCAGCGCCTGCCGCAGCACCGCCGCGCGCTCGTCGGCAGGGGTGCGCTGCAGCGTGCCGGCCAGCACCGTCAGCTCGTCGATGGTTGTCGACAGTTCGGACTCGACCGCATTGGCGAGCACGGCGCTGCTGCGCTGCAGGCCCTCCTGCAAGCGCAGTTGCTGCTCCTGCATGTCGCGGAACAGCTGATAGGCCAGCATCGCCGCCAGCGGCACGCTGGCCGCCAGCATGACGATGACGAGGTACGCGCCCAGCGAGGGCAGCCGCCGCGCGCCAGCGCTCGAGAAAAAAGCGCCGCGCTTCGCGCTCGGCGAGGTCAGCGCATCGCCGCGGCCGGGCGCGCTCATGGCAGGATGCGAACGCCGGCGCGCAGCGGGCATCCCTGGCGCCGGCAGTTCACGGCTTCACGGCCGTTGCGGCGCCGCAGCTTCGGCCACACCGCTGGCCGGGCCGCTGGCAGGGCTCGGATTTCTGTTCAAGCGTGCCTTGGCACGCTCGACCTGGCGCTCGACCTTGTCGAAGGCCTCGGACAGCCTGTCGGCGTTGTCGTGACGGCTCGCGTCCTGCGTTGCGCCGTCGCAGGCGGCCAGCGCCAGCAAGGCACCGAGCGCGGCCGCCGACATCACGCCCTTCGTGCGCAGCGTGTCGCCGTGCAGGCCGGTCAGGAACGGCAGCGCGCACTCGCAGCCGAACATCGTCGCCTCGCTCGCCGAGGGCCTGGGCTTGACGGTGAGCTTCATCGTGCTGATCCTTGCGCACAGAGATGGCCAGACTGTGCGTTGCCAGCAGCCATTGCGGCGTCGGGCTGCAACGCCCCGCCGTGTAGGACAACGATGACGACTGCTACGAGCCGTGTCGCTCCCGCGTGGGCTCGGCTGTTGCCATCTGCGCGTGCGTCGAGACGCGCTCGCGCTCGCGCCCGTCCAGATCAGCTTCCGTCAGGCGGTCGTCGTCCGGATGGCGGATGTGGGTGCGTTGGTCGTTCAAGCGGTCGTTGCGCTTGGTCTGCGTGCTGCCGTCGTCGGGCACGCGCTCCTGCGGCGGTCCGGGTGAGTGCTGTTGCATCAACGTCTTCCTCAAGCAGATGGCGAATCCGACGCGTGCGGCAACCGGCGTGCCCAGTGCCAGCCGCCGGGCGGGAACGTCGCTTGCCCGAGTAGGGGATTGACGGCGCCACAGCGGCTCTCCGGCGATGCAATGAAAGGACAACACCATGACGACCACTCGAACCCCTGTTGCCGAGGCCGACGGCATGCGTTCGTCGTCGAGTGCCGATGAGGCGCCGCGGCTGATGACCGCCAGCAAGATGTGCGGCAACAAAGTGATCAATCAGCAGAACGAAACGCTCGGCCAGATCGATCAGATCGTCATCGACGTGGTGCGCGGACGCGTTGCCTACGCCGCGATGTCCTCAGGCGGGTTCCTCGGTCTGGGCGAACGCATGTTTGCGGTGCCGTGGACGGCGCTGGCCTACGACGCCGGCCGCGAATGCTTCGTCATGGACGCACGCAAGGGCGTCTTCGAGAACGCGCCCGGCATCGACAAGGACAACTGGCCGACGCAGACCCACCCGGACTGGCACGACCAGGTGCATCGCCACTACGGCGCACGGCTGTACTGGATGTGACGGCAGCGCAGCCGAATCGGCATCTGAAAGCGCGGCGGGCGCGCCGCTTGCCCCTGGGCTGTTCGATTCAAGACGGAGACCCTCATGAGCCAGAACCAGAGCGCTGACCGAGACAAGTTGTGGGACCTGATCAAGGACATCAAGTTCGGCATGCTGACGACGCGCCATGCCGACGGTCAACTGCACTCGCGTCCGATGACGACGCAGAACGCGCGCCTCGACGAGGACCGCGCGCTCTGGCTGTTCATGTCGCGGCAGAGCGATTCGGCGACCGATCTGCAGGCCGCGCCCGCGGTGTGCATGAGTTACGCCGACACCGGCAGCGACAGCTATGTCTGCGTTTCCGGCAACGCCGCCGTCAGCGACGACGCAGCTAAGAAGCAGGCGCTGTGGTCGCCGATGGCCAAGGCCTGGTTCCCCGGCGGCGTCGCCGATCCGGACCTGCTGCTGGTGCGCCTGGACATCCAGCACGCCGACTACTGGGACGTCAAGGAAAGCAAGATCGTTCAGCTTTGGCGCATGGCCGCGGCCGCCGTCACCGGCAAGCCGCCACTCGATATGGGCGAGCGCGACCACGTCGAAGTGCGCTGACCTCGCGTCCCCTTTTTTGTGCTTTTCCCTTCATCACCCTCAAGGAGACTTTCGATGAGACATGCATTCAAATCGAGCCGACGGCTGCGAACGATCGGCCTCGCGGCCCTGGCGTTGGCGGCGATGGGCTCCGCGCACGCGCAGAGCGCGGGTTACTCGGTGCTGCCGTGGACGCAGCAGGGCTACGTTGGCCTCAACATCGGCAAGCCCGACTACAGCAACAGTTGCGGCGCTGGCCCGACCTGCGATGACGCGGACGCCGCATTTCACATCTACACCGGTGGCATGTTCAGCCAGTGGCTCGGCCTCGAAGCCGGCTACCTCAACATGGGTCGCGCCGACCGCGCCGGCGGCCGCACCCGCGCGCACGGCATCAACCTGAGCCTGGTCGGACGCGTGCCGGTCGGTCCGGTGAACCTGTTCGCCAAGGCCGGCGCCACCTATGGCCGTACCGAAGTTTCGGCAGACCTGCTGTCCGGCGTCGCTTCCGGCAAGAGCCGCGGCACCGGCGTTTCGTACGGCGGCGGCGTCGGCTACGACTTCGGCAGCAACTCGTCGGTCGTGCTCGAATACGCGCGCCATGATTTCCACTTCGCCGGTGTCGGCCGCAAGCCGGTCAAGACCACCAGCGTCGGCTACATCCACCGCTTCTAGGAGAACCCTCATGCAAAACTTCAATCCTTCCGTCAACAGCGAGCACGACAACGCACTGACGCCAGCAGAGCGCGAGCGCGCGGCGGCCGGCGGCAGCCCGCGCCTGGACAATGCCGTGCGCGGCGTTCACGACACGGTCGATCGTGTCGCGGCCAAAGTCACGCCGGCCATCGACCAGCTCGTCGGTGGTGCGCACCACGTCACCGACGCGGCGCACCAGCGCGCCCGCCAGCTCAGCGAGACCAGCGGTCAGTGGACCAACAGCCTGCGCGTGACGGTGCGCGAGCACCCGTTGACGTCGGTGGCGGTGGCGCTGGCTGCCGGCTATCTGGTGAGCCGCATGACCGGCAGCAACCGCTACTGAAGAAGCGGCGCGTCGCTGTCGGACACAGCCTACAGCGATGCGCGGTGCATGACGGCGCGTGAGCGCGTCTTCGGGTCTTAGTCTGTCGGCTTGTACAGCGACGACGACCCGGAGACAAGCGCTTGAGTTCGTTGGATTTCCGCGCCGACCAGCGC
>JANNJX010000479.1:0-3142 GCA_031396005.1 Burkholderiales bacterium | reverse complement strand
CCTGATCGAGCTGCGCGACCGGCTGATCCGCGTCGTCATCGCGCTCGGCCTGGTCTTCGGTGTGCTGTGCGTCTGGCCCGGCATCAACGTCATGTACGACCTGCTGGCCGCGCCGCTGACGCAGAACCTGCCGCCGGGCACGAAGCTGATCGCCACCAACGTCTTCTCGCCGTTCCTCGTGCCGCTGAAGATGACGCTGATGACGGCGTTTCTGATTGCGCTGCCGTACGTGCTCTACCAACTCTGGGCTTTCGTCGCGCCAGGCCTGTATTCACACGAAAAGCGCATGGTCATGCCGCTCGTCGTCTCGAGCACGCTGCTGTTCTTCGTCGGCGTGGCCTTCTGCTACAGCGTCGTCATCCCGGCGCTGACGTCGTTCATGGTCAAGGTGGCGCCGAGTTCGGTCAGCGCGGCGCCGGACATCGAGCAGTATTTCGGCACCGTGCTGTCGCTTTTCCTGGTCTTCGGCATCGCCTTCGAGGTGCCGGTGGCGGTGGTCGTGCTGGCACGGCTGGGCGTGGTGACGATCGATCAGTTGAAAGCCTGGCGCGGCTACTTCATCGTCGGCGCGGCGGTGGTCTCGGCTGTCGTCACGCCGCCGGACGTGATCTCGCAGTTGTCGCTGCTGTTCCCGATGATTATCCTCTACGAGATCGGCATCGTCGCCGCCCGTGTGTTCATCAAGCACACCAAGGCGCCCGAAGGAAGTGCCGAGAAGGCTACTTGACGGTCTTGACGACAGCGTAGCGTTCGAGCGTTGTCGCGCGCGCCACGTCGTGCTGCACCACCGGCATCGGGTAATGCTTGCCGAGCTCGATGCCCGCAGCCGCCAAGTCCACTGGCCGTGCCAGCCACGGCGCGTGGATCAGCTTGTCGGGTAGCGCCGCGAGTTGCGGCAGGTAGCGGCGGATGAATTTTCCTTGAGCGTCGAACTTCTCGCTCTGGTTCACCGGGTTGAAGATGCGGAAGTACGGTTGCGCGTCGCAGCCGGATGACGAGGCCCATTGCCAGCCGCCGTTGTTGGCGGCGAGGTCGAAGTCGTTCAGGTGCAGCGCGAAGTAGGCTTCGCCGCGCCGCCAGTCGATGCCGAGGTCCTTGGTCAGGAAACTCGCCACCACCATGCGCAGGCGGTTGTGCATGTAGCCGGTCTGGTTGATCTGCTGCATTGCGGCGTCCACCAGCGGGTAGCCGGTGCGGCCTTCGCACCAGGCGGCGAAGAGGGCGTCGGCGTGTTTGCCGTGCTCCCACTTGATGGCGTCGTACTCGCGCTTGAAGCTGTGGCCAACGACGCGCGGGTGGTGGTGCAGCACCTGGTGGTAGAAGTCGCGCCAGATCAGCTCGGACAACCAGACTTCGGCGCCGCGGGAGCTGTCTTGCATGCGCTGCCAGGCGCTGCGCGCGAGCTGGCGGATCGAAATGGTGCCGAAGCGCAGGTGCGTCGACAAATAGCTCGGTCCCTTGACGGCAGGGAAGTTGCGCGTCTTTTCGTAGTCGTCGATGCGCTGCAGATGGTCGGCGAACATCGTCTGCGCACCGGCCGGGCCGGGGGGCATCTTCAGAGACGCGAGATTCGTCGGCTCGAAGCCGATGTCGGCCAGCGTCGGCACGCCGGCAGCCACGCCCGGCGGCGCCGCCGCCAGTGCGCCGGCATGCCGCTCGACGGGGTAAGCCTCGAGGAAGAGGCCGTCGGCCTTCTTCATCCAGGCGCTCTTGTACGGCGTGAACACACCGTACGCGCCACCCGATTGCGTGAGGACCTCGCTGCGCTCGAAGATCACGTGGTCCTTGCTCGTGTGCAGCGCGACGCCGACGTCGGCCAGCTTGCCGCGCACGCCGGAGTCGCGCGCCAGTGCATACGGGTCGTCGTCGTGGTTGCAATAAACGGCTTGCACGCCGAGCAATTGCGCCAGCTGCGGTAACTCGTCGGCGCTGCTGCCGTGGCGCACGAGCAGCGCCGCGCCCGGCGCGCAGGCGCGTTCGGCCAGCTGCTGCAACTGCGCCTCGAGCCCGACCAAGCTGTCGCGGATGAACTCGACGCGCCGGTCGGCGCGCGGCAAGGCGCCCAAGATCGCGCGGTCGAAGACGAAGCCGACCCAGACCTGCCGGGCCGCGCACAGCGCGTGGTAGAGCGCGGCGTTGTCGTTTGCGCGCAGGTCGCGGCGCAGCCAGACGAGGGCGCGCGACAGCGGCTTGTCGGGTGAGGGCTTCACTCCTGTAGCTTAGGGCAGCGCTGCGTTGGCGCCGCCTACGCCTGCAACCGCTGCGGCAGATCCAGCGGTTCGGCGATTTCCATCGGCTCCGGCATCCAGCCCGAGATCGACTCGGTGCGCAGCCACGTCCAGCGCGTGCGCGTCAGCATCATCTGCATCAGCGGCACGTTGTAGCCGCTCTCATGGGCGCGCGGCGCCAAGCCGATCGGCTCGAGGCCACAGCGCTCGAGCAGGCGCATCGAGACCTTGTGCGCCGGCTTGGCGCAGGCCACCACGGCGTCCAGGTCGGTCTTGGCAAAGGCCTGTTCGATCGCCAGGCGCGTCACCTCTTCGCCGAATCCCGCGCCCCAGTACGACGGGTGCGCCCACAGGCCGAGTTCGGCCGACGAGGCCTGCTCGCGCGGCTCGAAGCGGAACAACGCCGCCCAACGGCCCGTGGTGCGCTCGATGGCCGCGAAAGCAGCGCAGGCGCCGGCCTGGGCACGGTCGATGACGCGTTGCATGCGCTGGCGCACGGCGGACAGATCGGGCGGCGCCTCCCACATCAGATGTTCATTGAACGCCGGGTGTCGCGTTGCCTCGAAGAGGTCGATCGCGTCGCCGAGCCGCGGCTCGCGCAACATCAGACGTTCACTTTGCGCGCCCAACAGGCGCGCACGCATGCGCTCTGGCTCGAAGCTCATTCTTCTCCCGCCGCTGTCCACTTCTCACGCGGCGCCCCAACGACGACGCGATTTGATTGTGACTTCCGGCCTTGCCCACCCCAAAGCCGGTGGTCAGGCTTGCGTGAATTTCACACGGTTTGCGAGACCCGCGCTACTAGAATCAAACCTCATGTCGGGTGCCTTCGGCGCGAGTCGCATCAATCTCACCAATCAGTTCCTGATTGCCATGCCGGGCATGGCCGACCCGACGTTCGCCGGCTCGGTGGT
>JANNJX010000475.1:0-3302 GCA_031396005.1 Burkholderiales bacterium | reverse complement strand
CGAACAGACGAGAACCTCGCGCTCCGGCGTTTTCGGATGCACGATGAACAGGCCCATCATGCCCAGTGCCATCTGCACCATCTCGTCGGCGTGCGGGTGGTACATGAACGTGCCTGGGCGTCGCGCGACGAACTCGTAGACGTAGGTCTTGCCCGGCGGGATGCCAGGCTGGTTGAGGCCGGTCACGCCATCCATGCCGTTGGGCAAGCGTTGGCCGTGCCAATGGATGCTGGTGAGTTCGCCGAGCTTGTTGGTGACGAAGATGCGCACGCGATCGCCTTCGACCACCTCGATCGTCGGCCCCGGGCTCTGCCCGTTGTAGCCCCACAGGTGAGCCTTGAAGCCGGCCGTCATCTCGCGCACCACCGGCTCGGCGACGAGGTGAAACTCCTTGACGCCGTTGTTCATGCGCCAGGGCAGCGTCCAGCCGTTGAGCGTGACCACCGGGTTGTAGGGCCGGCCGGTGGTGGGCACCAGCGGCGGCATGGTGTCGGGCTTGGTCTGCATGACCGGCTCGGGCAAGGCGGCCATCGCCACCTTGCTGACAGAGGCGGCGGCAGCAGCAGCGGTGATGGCGCCTGCACCGCCGAGCATCTTGCGTCGGGAAAGCATGTGAGAGTCCTTCATGTTCAATGGCCAGCGGCGCCGGCTTCGGCCGCCATGGCGGGGCCGGCTGCAGCGGCCAGGCTGGGTTTACCGATCAACGCCATGTCGAGGTCGGCCTGCGCGATCCAGAAGTCGCGCAGCGCCTGAATGGAGCCGTTGACGCTGGCGATCTGGGTGCGGGCATCGGCCAGCAGCTCGAACACGCCGATCAGCATGCCGTTGTAGCGAAGCACGTTCTCCTCGGCGATGCGTTGGTTCAGCGGCACGACTTCGTCGCGCTGGTGGCGTGCAATGTCATAGGCCGAGCGGTAGCCGGTGTAGGCTTCACGCACCTCGGAGCGTGCGTTGATCGCGGTCTCGGCGGCGCGGTGCACGGTCTGCATGTACACCGCTTCCGCCCGTGCGACGCGTGCGCCGCCCCAGTCGAACAGCGGCAGCTCGAAGCCGATTTCCCAGCCACGCTGGGTTGGCTCTTCGTTCGAGCTGTTGCGCACGATCCCGAGCTCAAGCACGTTGATGAACCGCGTGGTCCGCGTCAGGCCGAGGTTCTTGGCAGTCTGTTCGGCGGCGAGCCTGGCGCCCTGCACATCGAGCCGCTGTGCCAGCGCCACCCGTTCGATATCGGGCAGTTCCATCGGCTCTTTTGGCAGATCGGGCAAACGCTCTGGCAGAGTAAACAGGGTTTGCGCGCCCCAGGCTCCGAGCAGCCGCGTCAGGCGCTCACGCGTCGAGCGCTGGGCCTGCTGCGCACGGGCAAGATTCATCGATGCATCGGCATAGAAAACCTGTTCGCGGGCCCGCTGCAGCTTGTTGAAGTTGCCGACCTGCTCCATGCGGCGCGCCAGTTCGGCACTGGCGTCGGCCGTTTGTTTGACCTGCTGCATGTAGCGCACCGTTTCTTCAGCGGCCAGCGCATTGAAGTACGCCTTGCGCGTGTCGGCCGCCAGCGATAGCACGCTCATGGCCACCATGCCCTTGGTCTGCTCGAAACGACGCGCCTCCATCCGGCCGATCACGGGCATGGCCAGCAGACGCGCGATGTTGAAGTGCAAGCCGCGCTCGATTTCCCTTTCGTCGCCTCGGGTGGAGCGGCCGAAGCTGAATCCGGGATTCGGCAACCGTCCGGCCTGAACGACCTCGGCTTCACTGATACCCAGTTCTTGGAAGGTGGCTTGCAGGCCGCGGTTGTTCAGCATCGCCACCTGCACGGCGTCGTCCACCGTCAGCGGCTGGGCCAGCAACTCGGCCACGCGCCTGTCGATGCTGTCCTGGTCGGCGTCGGATCGCGCCCAGCGCACCTCCTTGCCGAGCCGGCTCTTGGCCGTCTGCTCCACGGCCCCGAATCCGCCGTCGGGGCTGAAGGAGGCGCAGCCGCCGAGGATGGCTGCACCGGCGAGCAACGCCAGCGGTTGCCACCGGGGGCGACGCGGCAAACGGGTGGCTGCGCGGATCGTCATCGCGCCGGCCTTCATGGGGTCTTGGGGCCGCCGTGGCCGGCAGGCATGGGCTGGGATGTTCCGCCAGCCGGCGTTGAAGCAGCAGGCGCGGCGGGCTTCGCCACCGGTACGGCGTCAGGTTCCTGGCCCTCGCGTGCGTAAACACGCCAGCCACCGATGCGGGCGACGGTGTCGTTCGCTTCACGCCACGAGACGGGCTTCGCGTCGCCGAGGGGGCGGTACTGCACGAACGATGATTCGTAGGTCAGCGTCGGCACGCCGGCCTTGGCGTCGAGTGGATCAGCTCGGGTGGCCCGAACTGCGGGCTGCTGCGCAAACGCCGCCAGGGTGGCGGCGAGCAATGCCGCCGGAAGTACGCAGGGCACGAGCCAGCGCAATCTGAGAATGGAGGGGGTCATGTCGTTCTCGCGTCAAAGCATGGATGCTCTCGCACTGCTTGCGCAGCGCAGGGAGACAGTTCTTGGCGATGGCAGCCGTGCGCGTCAGCGCATGCGGCCAGCCAGCCAGCTAGGCGAGAACGATTCGAGGAGGACGGTCCGGACCGTCAGCAGCAAACGCATCGACGTCCGGCACGACCGTCGAAAACACCACCGGAGCCACCACGGGTGGCGGCACCGAAAGCACGCTGGTCGGAACAGCGGCCATCGAGCAGCACGAGGCGCAGGCACTGCACTTTTGCTTGTCGATGTGGCCCGAGCTCGCAACCTTTACCGCTTCCGTCACTGGGCCGGTGTCGTCATCGGCCATTAGCGGCGTCGCTGCGACATCGAGGTGCTCATGCGCCTGACCAGCATCACTCCCATGGTGCGCATGCTCGACAGTTGGCTGCGACTGGACGCCCACGGAGACATTGCTGGCGTTGTGACCAGGTCCACAGAAGGCCATGGTCACTGCTGCGGCGCCCTGTGCAGGGACAGCAATGATCAACAACCAAACGAGAAGCGCCCGCAGCAACAAGAGCATTCCTTCACTCTACAACAGCCGAGACGCCGCGCACCTTCAGTGGGGTCTTGCCGGCGGATTCGCGTCCCTGACCACAACTATGCGTGCGTTGCACCGACACGAACCCGCCGCCAAGATTACGAATGCGTCATGCGCTGTGCGCGAACGTCGACAGGGAACTACCGACCGGCCTCCTACGGCACAAATCCGTCACAAGGACCGGACGGGCAGATGCAACAACGTCGCGCGAGTAACGCAAACCGTTGTCGGAGAGGACGAATCTTGGTAGGCCGTGCT
>JANNJX010000444.1:0-2012 GCA_031396005.1 Burkholderiales bacterium | reverse complement strand
CGCCGTGTGCAGGCCTTTGTCGAGAAACTCATCCGTCAGGTAGCACTCATCGGGCCGCGCGGCGAGGAATTCGGCGAAGCTGCCTTTGAAGACCTCGGCCTGGAGTTCCATCTTGTAGGCCACCTGGCGGCGGAACAGCTTGGGCAGGATCAATGGGCCCTGGTCGTTGGCGGTGTCGATCGGCCCGCCCTTGCGGTAGAGCAGCTTGGACTTGAACTTCGAGGTGTCGTCACTCAGCGTGGCCCACACGCGGCCCTGCTGGCGGCCCTTGACGGCCGCGGCCAGCAGCGTCCGGATTTCTTCTTCGGACATCGACGAGTAGAACGCCGGAAAGACCCAGCCTTGCTCGGTGAGCCAGCGGTTGAGGTCGAGGCCGAGCTTCTTGCCGACGTGCAGGTTGCCGACCACACGGCCATAGGTGTCCATCAGCTCGTACGGGTGATCGACGTAGGAATACACCTCGCAGCGGATCGCGCCCGCGCCGAAGGTGGAGAGCTTCTGCGCCAACGCCAGCGTCGCCGTCTCGCCCCAGTACTGGCGGCGCTCGGTCTTGTTCTCGGCGTTGTACGCAGCGCGTTTCGCGGCCGTGACTTCCGTGCGCGACTTGCGCAGCGCCGGCGCCTTGTAGTGCAGCTCGGGCGCATCGATGCCCTGCAGGCGCACGGTGACACGCGACTGCGCATCGATCACCGGCTTCTTCGACGCGCCGACGACGATGGCTTTGTCGAGCGCGTTGGTGGCTTTGAACTTCCTGCCGTCGGCGGCAAACGCAAACGAGCCCGGGCCGACGTTGACCTTGACCTTGGAGGTATCGGCATCCGACGAACCGCCGGGCCAGAACTGCGTCAGGTCGACCACGCCGCGAATTCTCAGCAGTCCGCTCATGGCGTTTCCTTCAAGCGTGCTGCCGCTACTGCAACGTGCGCGTCGGCGGCGGCAGCGGCGCCTCGCGGCTGACGATCACTTCGGGCGACGGCCCGGTGCGGCGGAAATCGCCCGCCACCCAGACGACGAGGCGCTCGGCGTCCATCGGCCGTGCGAACAGGTAGCCCTGGAATTCATCGCAGCCGAGCGTGGCCAGGATCTCGCACTGGCGCTCGGTCTCGACGCCTTCGGCCACCACGCGCAGGCCCAATGCATGGGCCAGCCGAATCACCGCATCGACGACGGCCATCGCATCGCCCGAGACACCGAGGTCGGCGATGAAGCTGCGGTCGATCTTCAGCTGCCGCGCCGGCAGCGTGCGCAGGTAGGCCAGGCTCGAATGGCCGGTGCCGAAATCGTCGATCGACAGCGATACCCCCGCGCGCGCCAGTTGCGCAAACGCGCGCATCGTCGCCTGCGTGTCTTCCATGGCCACGCTCTCGGTGATCTCGAAGGTGAACAGCGAGGCATCGACGCGGTGCGCCTCGAATGACTGGCGCACGCGTTGCACCAGATCGTCCTGCCTGAGTTGCTGCGCCGACAGGTTCACCGCCACACGCAGACGCAGGCCCTGCTCGTCCCACGACCGCACCTGGCGGCAAGCCTCGTCGATGACCCACTGGCCGATGGTGCCGATGAGGCCGAAGCGTTCGGCCACGGCAATCAGCTCGGTGGCCCCGACCGCGCCGCGCGTCGGGTGCTGCCAACGCACCAGCGCCTCGACCCCCGTGCACTCGCGGCTGCGCGCATCGACCTTGGGCTGGTAGTACAGCGAGAGTTCGCCATGCTCGATGGCCATGCGCAAATCGGTCTGCAGCTCGAGCTGGTCGCTGCCATCCAGGCCCATGCGCGGGTCGAAAAAGGCGTAAGTGGATCCGCCGGTGCGCTTGACGGCGAACATCGCCGCGTCGGCGTTGGCGATCAGGCGGCTCTTCGGGCCATGCTCGGGAAACATGGCGATGCCGATCGAGCACGACAGCCGGACCTCGCTGCCGCCACCCGCCGAGGTCGGCAGGTGGTACGGCGCCATCAGCGCGTGCAGCGTCTGCTGCGCCAGCGCGGCCGTGCTCTCCTGCGAGCCCGGCTCG
>JANNJX010000399.1:0-3781 GCA_031396005.1 Burkholderiales bacterium | reverse complement strand
CTTCGGATACCAGTCCGTACCGCGTCCTTCGGGGGTCGTATCCAGGATCACCCACAGCGCAGACATGTCCGGCGCGTCATGCGGATCCTGGCCTGGGTCGGCGGTCTCCTTGCCCGCTTCGCTGCGCCAGAAGTGGCGGATGGTGCCGCCCTCGCGGGTGAAGACGTTGTAGCCGGGCCAGTCAGCGTCCTCAGCACTGACGTAGTCGCGGGTGTAGTCGCCGCTCGGGTCGGAATAGAGCCGCAGGTTCTCCCAGCCCCGCTCCTTGCCGTAAGCCAGGATGCGTTTGATCGGTGAGCGGGCCGTCATCACGAAAGCCGCACGCTGCTTGACATGAGGCGCAATGCCGTCCCAAGCGCTCATCTGCGACGAGCACATGGGACAGCCTTCCTTGCGCTGCGGCCCGTACATGAAGCTGTAGATCACCAAGGTGTCCTTGTCGCCGAACAGATCGGCGAAGCCGACAGCGCCGCCTTCGCCGTCGAAGCGGTAGTCCTTGCTGACTTCGCCTCCGGGCGGCAGCGCCCGGCGTTGCTCCGCCACCCGAACGATGTGTCGTCTGAGCTCGATCTCTTCGGCCATCAAGGCGTCCCGTGCCTGCCGGTACGCCTTGCTTTCGTTGAGGACGTGAGCGGCGTTCTTCTTCACCAGTTCGGCGGCGGGCTTCAGTGCCTGCGAATCGGTCATGTTCAAGTTCCTTTTTGCTGTCTGGAAATTCATAGATCAATCGCCGCTCGGCGGCCCCTTGGACGCGGCCAATGGCTCACGCGCCTGCGATCTGACGCACCTCAATCACGTCGCCCGCCAAGGCCGGACACTTCGTCGCCCAATCGATCGCTTCCTGTTGTGACTTGAGCTCGAGGATCCAATAGCCGCCGACCGTCTCGGTCGTTCCCGCGAACGGACCGTGCTGGGTGGTCGGGCGATCGCCATCGAACGCGATCCGAGCCCCGCTTGCTGGTGGCTGCAGGCCGTTGACCGACTTCAGCACCCCGGCCTTTTGAAGCGACTCATTGAACTTGCCCATGTCCGCCATTGCCTTCGCATCGGGCTTGAAGTCGGCTGGCGCCGTCTGATAGTCCTTCGGAATCATGAAGAGCATGAACTGCATGGCTGTGTCCTTGAATGCGAGTTGTGGTTGAAACCAGTTTCGTCGTGCCCTGGTTCAGTCGACACACGAGACTCGAAAGATTCGATGGGTGTTGCCCAAAGAGATCAGCACGGCTTGAATGCTTTCTAGTTGAATGTGCGCTCCTGCGTCCGTTCGCCAGCGCACATTGCCCGGTGGAGCTAGAACAGCGTCAAGGTGGCTGATCGACATCAACGTTCGTGCCGTTCGCCCCTCGGTCAGCACAACATCCGGCGGCCGCGCGCAATCTCAGTTGGTGACAGTCCGCTGTTGGGGCGCTCAGTCTTAGGGCGCTACATCCGCTGTGGGTCGAAAGCGCAGGTTGAGCGTCGGCTCCGCGGACATCTCGGAAGTGGCGCCTGCAGGAATCGGCGATACGCGCCTCTCGACAGCAGACATCGCAGGCCCGCCCCGACGGCGCGGCAGGCCTGCGAACAGTGCGGGAACAGGTAGTCCTCGGACTTGAGCCCGGCCTCGACCACCCACGCCTGCACCGACGCACGGGTAGGTGGCGTGATCTCGAACTGCACCGGTCGCCCGGTCTTGTGCTGCGTGATGATCGCGCGCGGCGCGATTTGCGCACCATGCTGGACGTCGCGCACCTTCAGCGCGACCAGGTCGCAGCCGCGCAGCTTGCTGTCGATAACCAGATTGAACAGCGCCAGCTCACGCGTGCTGCGCTCGCGTTGCAGGCGCGCGCGTATCGCCCACATGTCCTTGGGCTTGAAGGGCGCCTTGTGCCAGACAAGCTTGCCCTAGTTCCAAGGAGTGCGTTGCCGAGGAGCAGCTTGATTGACTTCCATGATGAACCTCCATCGATTTGGCGGCGCGGCGCCGCCGCCACGGCGCCAGCACCGGCGCCGGTGCTGGATGTCCATCATTGACATATCTTGATATCATCAGCATGACCTTGTGCAAGGAGATCGCCTGTGGGCATGAACGTCAATCTCACGCCGCAACTCGAAGAGCTGGTCCGCTCCAAAGTGGCCTCGGGCCTGTACACGTCGGCCAGTGAAGTGGTGCGCGAGGCGCTGCGCCTGATGGATGAGCAGGACCGGCTGCGCGCCGCCAAGCTCGATCAGTTGCGCGACGACATCCGCCAAGGCTTGAATAGCGGGTCGGGCAAGGCTTGGAGTGCCGAGGATGCCAAGCGCGAGGGTCGTGCTCGGCGCGCGCGCAAAGCCGCGTAGCACGCCATGGCGCACGTCACGCGCCGGCCGCTGGCAGCTGCCGACATCCTCGACATCTGGGACGACATCGCCGAGGACAGCATCGAGCAGGCCGATCGGTGGGTCGACAAGCTCGACGAGAAGTTCAAGCTGATCGCGACGCAGCCCTTATTGGGCCGGGCGCGAGACGAACTGGCTGCTGAGCTGCGCAGCTTTCCATTCGGGCGCTACGTCATCTTCTACGAGCCGCTCGAACACGGGATCGACGCGGTCTTCGGCGAGGACGCGTAGGCAGCGCCGTCCCCGCCGCTTGCTGAGGGTCTGCTCGTCGGAATCGCTGGCGCGAGTGCTGTCGAGCGCGGCGATAGCACGTGTCCAGATTGCCGACGTTGAATTTCGGTTCTCGGCCAAAACAGCGACACTCGATTGCGCCGGCCCAAAGCGGTCGCTCCACAGTTAGTGGTCAATAGACCGCGCCCTTGCGCCGAGTGCCATAAAGCGCAGCTGCGATACCGGCTTGAAGGATCGCCGATCGGCGATCCTTCAACCGATCTTGGCTGGAAGCCAGGTCGCGATCACCGGCAGCCAGAACACGGCCGCGAGCAGCACCAGGCTCATCGTCACGTAAGGCACCACGGACAGGAAGATGTGGGCCATGGTCACGGACGGCGGAGCGACACCCCGCATGGTCATCAGCAGCAGGCCGTGCGGCGGCAGCAGCAGGCCGAGTTGCATGCAGATCAGGAACATGACACCGAACCAGACCGGATCGATGCCCAGCGCCTGCACCACCGGCATGAAGATCGGCAATGTGATCATCATCATGCTGACCTGGTCGACGAAGATGCCCAGGAAGATCAGGATGCCCATCATGCCGACCACGATCATCTGGGTCGACAGGCCCTGGCCGGTGATGAGTTGCACCAGGCCGTTGCTGGCACCCGAGAACGACAGGATCTGGGCAAAGGTCGTCGCGCCGAGGATGATGAAAAGGATCATGCCGGAGATGCCGGCCGTGCCCTTGAGCGCCTTCAACAGCGCGGCCCCGGTAAGGGCACGGTACGCGGCGGCCAGAAGCAGGGTGGCAAACGCGCCCAGCGCCGCGCACTCGGTGGGTGTGGCCCAGCCGGCGGCCAGCGCACCCACGACGACGCCGAAGATCGACAGCGTGGGCAGCACATAGGCGAAGAAGGGCTGCCAGCGCGCCCAGCCGCGGTGCTGCACCTCGCCCGTGTCCGCCGGCGCCAGGTGCGGGCTGATGCTGGCCCGCAGCACGATCCAGATGACGAAGGCGATCGACAGGATGACGCCTGGCAGCACGCCGCCGATCAGCAGCTTGGAAATCGAGATGCCCGAGAGCGAGCCGAGCAGCACGGTCAGCGCCGAGGGCGGGATCAGCATGTCGACCGCACCGATGGCCATGATCGGCCCGGTGGCGATGGTCGGGTGATAGCCGCGTGCCAGCATCACCGGCAGCATCAGC
>JANNJX010000325.1:0-11126 GCA_031396005.1 Burkholderiales bacterium | reverse complement strand
AGCACGAACAGCAGCACGCCGATGGCGACCGTGGCCGCCAGTGCGATCAGCGGCGAGGCCAGTACGAAGACCTTCGACGGCGCGGCGCGCGGCTCAAGCCGAAACATGTCGATCCTCGGCGTTGTCGCGGCTTTCGAACAGGCCTGCCATCCATTGCCCGATCTGCTCCACCGTGGCTTCGCGCGTGGCGATCGCCGGCGAGAGGCGGCCGCGGGCGATGACGACCAGGCGGTCACTCAGCTCGAACAACTCGTCGAGCTCTTCGCTGACGATGAGCAGCGCGCAACCGGCGTCGCGCAGCGCCAGCAGCTCGGCGCGGATCTGCGCTGCCGCGCCGACGTCGACGCCCCAGGTCGGCTGGGCGACGATCAGAACGCGCGGCGCGGCGTCGATCTCTCGGCCGACGATGAACTTCTGCAGGTTGCCACCGGACAAGCTGGCCGCCGCCGCCAGCGGCCCGCCGGCCTTGACCTTGAAGCGCTCGATGAGGCGCGTCGCCAGGTCGCGCGCGGCGCCCTTGTCGATCCAGCCGAGCGCGCGCAGCGGCTCGCGCCGCGTCAGCAGCGTGTTCGCCGCCAGCGACTGTGCGGGCACGGCGCCGCGGCCGAGTCGCTCCTCGGGCACGAAGTGCAGGCCGAGCGCACGGCGCTGCCGCGGGCCGGCGTGCGCGATGTCGGCGCCGAACAGCGTCACGCTGTTCGGCGGTGCGCGCCGGTCCTCGCCCGACAGCACGGCGAGCAACTCCTGCTGGCCGTTGCCGGAGACGCCAGCCACGCCGAGCACCTCGCCGGCGCGCAGCGTCAGCGACACGCCTTGCAGCGCCACGCCGTACGCGCCTGCCGCGGCGAGCGTGAGGTTGCGCACGGCCAGCGCCACGTCGCCCGGCGTGCTGGCGCGGTGCACGAGCTGCGGCGGCTCGGCGCCGATCATTAGACGCGACAGCGTGGCGTTGGATTCTTCGCGCGGATCGACGACGCCGCCGACGCGGCCGCCGCGCATCACCGTGCATCGGTGGCAGAGCTCGCGGATCTCGTCCAGCTTGTGGCTGATGTAAAGGATCGAGCAGCCCTCGCTGGCGAGTTGGCGCAGCGTCAAGAACAGCGTCTGCACCGCCTGCGGCGTCAGCACCGAGGTCGGCTCGTCGAGGATCAGGATTGTCGGGTTGGCGAGCAGCGCACGGATGATCTCGACGCGCTGGCGCTCGCCGACCGACAAGCTGTGCACCGGCCGCGCCGGATCGATCGGCAGGCCGTACTCGCCGGCCTTGGCAGTGATGCGCTGCGTCACTTGAAGCAACGACTCTTTGCTCGACAGGCCGAGCCAGACGTTCTCCGCCACCGTCAGCGTGTCGAACAGGCTGAAGTGCTGGAACACCATCGCGATGCCGTGCGCGCGCGCTTCCTGCGGGTTGCGGATTTGCACCGCGGCGCCGTCGATCTCGATCGTGCCGGCGTCGGGTTGCACGGCGCCGAAGGCGATCTTCATCAGCGTGCTTTTGCCCGCGCCGTTTTCGCCGAGCACGGCGTGGATTTCGCCGGGCTGCACGGCTAGCGTCACGTCGTCGTTGGCCACCACCGACGGGTAGCGCTTGGTGATGTGCGCCAGGCGCAGCCGCGGCGTGGTCATGCTGACGTGAAGCGCGGTTGGCCGGCGACCCAGGTGGTAACGAGGTTGCGCTCGTCGGCCAGCATCATCCACGCGAACAAACGCTGCGCCGCGGCGAAGAGCGCGTCGGCGCTCGTCCTGTGCACCGTCGGGAAGACCATCGCGCTGGTCGTGCCGTGGGCGAGCAGGGAGCCGAGAAAACGCGCCGTGCTCGCCTCGCACACGGCAGCGTCGGCATAACGCGCTTCGGCCGGGAAGGTGTCGGTGGCGAGCCAGTCCAGCAGCTCGTCGATCAGCAGCCAGTGATCGGCGCGAAAGCGCAGGTCCGGCGCGTCGTCGGCCGCGCTCCAGCCGGGGTCGTCGCTGAAGTCGAGCAAGTCGGCGAGCAGGGCGTGACGGGTCATCTCGCAGCAGTGTAGGGGTGTCACAGCGCGCGATGTGTGGTCGCCGGCTGGGGCTGCGGCCACTGGCGCTGCGCCGTCAGCGCTTCATCGCCGCCAGCGGCTTCACGCCTTCAGCGAAATCGGCCGCGGTCAGGCGCCGCCGCGCGCGGTCGTCCGTGGACAGCGGCTGGACTTCCCGCAGCGACGCATGACAGCGTCGCACCAGATCCTGGTACGTCAACGTGCCGTCGTGCTTCCAGGCGATCTCCTGTTCGCTCAACCCGCGGATGACCTTGCCCGGCACGCCGGCGACGAGCACGCGCGGCGGCACCTTCATGCCGGCGCGCACGAAGGCGCTGGCGGCGACGATGGCCTGCTCGCCGATCTCGGCCTCGTCCATCACGACAGCGTTCATGCCGATCAGTGCGCCGCGGCGCACGATGCAGCCGTGCAGCACTGCGCCGTGGCCGATATGGCCGTCGGCCTCGACGACGGTGTCGGCGCCGGGGAAGCCGTGCAGCGTGCAGTTGTCCTGCACGTTGCTGCCGGCCTCGAGCACGAGGCGGCCGAAATCGCCGCGCAGGCTGGCGCAGGGGCCGACATACACACCGGGCCCCACCCAGACGTCGCCGATGAGCACGGCGGCCGGGTGAACATGCGCTCCCGGGTCCACCACCGGCACGAGGCCGTCGATCGAATAACAGGGCATGGGGGTTTTGTGCGCTGGTTGCGCTTGACGGGAAATAGGGCCCGTATCGTATGATCGACCGACCGGTCGGTCAATGAATGGATGCACGATGTCCGAAGCCATGCAGACGCTGCTCACCGCCACGCAGGGCGCCGTGCGCGTGATCACGCTCAACCGCCCTGCGGCGCTGAACAGCTTCAACGCCGAGATCTACGAGACGTTGCCGCGGTTGCTCGACGATGCAGCCGGCGATGCCGCCGTGCGCGCGGTGGTCATCACCGGCGCCGGCCGGGCTTTCAGCGCCGGGCAGGACCTGAACGACCCGGCGATGCTCGGCAGCGGCGACGTCGGCGCCGGCATCGAGCGCTTCATCCGCCCGCTGGCGATGCGCGTGCGCACGATGCCTGTTCCGGTGATCGCCGCCGTCAACGGCGTGGCAGCAGGCGCCGGCGCCAACTTTGCGCTGTGCTGCGACTTCGTGATTGCGGCGCGCAGCGCGAACTTCGTCCAGGCCTTCATCAAGATCGGCTTGATCCCGGATTGCGGCGGCACCTGGCTGCTGCCGCGCCTTATCGGCCGCGCACGCGCGCACGGCCTGGCGATGACGGGCGACAAGCTGCCGGCCGAAGAAGCCGAGCGCATCGGCCTGATCTGGCGCTGTGTCGACGACGCCGCGCTGATGGACGAAGCGCTGGCGCTGGCCGGCAAGCTCGCCGCGCTGCCGTCGCGTGCCATTGCCGAAACGCGGCGCACGCTCGACGCTGCGCTGGCGCTGGAGTTCGTCGATGCCATCACGCAGGAGGCCAACACGCAGCGCGAGCTGGCGCGCGCGCACGACAGCGCCGAAGGCGTCGCGGCGTTTCTGGCCAAGCGCGCGCCGGTGTTCAAGGACCGTTGACGATGGGTGCGCAGCAAACGGCAGAAGCCACGCGCGACGCCATGTGGGCCAACGACCGGGCCTGCAAGTCGCTCGGCATTCAAGTCACGCGCGTCGGCCCCGGTACGGCCACGCTGACGATGACCGTGCGCGAGGACATGTTGAACGGCCACGACCTGTGCCACGGCGGACTGATCGCCACACTTGCCGACAGCGCTTTTGCCTACGCCTGCAATGCCTACAACGAGGTCACGGTGGCGAGCGGCTTCGATATCCACCTGATGAGCGGTGCGCGCCTGGGCGATGTGCTGACCGCGTCGGCCACCGAGTTGAGCAAGGGCGGGCGCATGGGCGTGTACGACACCGTCGTCAGCAACCAGCGCGACGAGCAGATCGCGGCCTTTCGCGGCCGCTCGTACACGATGAAGGGCAAGCCGCTGGTGCAGGGCCTGGCGGTGGGAAAGCCCGCATGAAGAAGCACCCCGAGGCCGGCGAGCTGGAGCCGATCGAGCGCGCCAGCCGCGACGAGTTGCAGGCCTTGCAGTTGCAGCGCCTGCAGTGGACGCTGATGCACGCGTATGACAACGTACCCCATTACCGCCGCGCGTTCGATGCCAAGGGCGTGCATCCGTCGGACTGCAAGTCGCTGGCCGATCTGTCGAAGTTTCCGCTGACGGCCAAGTCCGATCTGCGCGCCAACTACCCGTTCGGCATGTTCGCCGTGCCGCGTGAGCAGGTCGTGCGTGTGCATGCGAGCAGCGGCACGACGGGCAAGCCGACGGTGGTGGGCTACACGCAGCGCGACATCGACACCTGGGCCGACCTCGTCGCGCGTTCGATCCGCGCTTCGGGCGGTCGCGCCGGCGACATCGTGCACGTGGCCTACGGCTATGGCCTGTTCACCGGCGGCCTCGGCGCGCACTACGGGGCCGAGCGACTCGGTTGCACGGTGATCCCAATGTCCGGTGGCCAGACCGAGAAGCAGGTCCAGCTGATCCGCGATTTCGAGCCCGACATCATTATGGTCACGCCGAGCTACATGCAGGTCATCATCGAAGAGTTCGAGCGCCAGGGGATCGATCCGAAGTCGATGAGCGTCAAGGTCGGCATCTTCGGCGCCGAGCCGTGGACCGAGGCGATGCGGCACGACATCGAGGTGCGCGCGGGCATCGACGCCGTGGACATCTACGGGTTGTCGGAAGTCATGGGGCCGGGCGTGGCCAACGAGTGCATCGAGACCAAGGATGGGCCGGTGATCTGGGAAGACCATTTCTATCCGGAGATCATTGACCCGGAAACCGGCGACGTGCTGCCGTATGACGAATCCAAAGGCGGCAGCGAAGGCGAGCTCGTCTTCACGACGCTGACCAAGGAGGCGCTGCCGGTGATCCGCTACCGCACGCGCGACCTGACGCGCCTGTTGCCGCCGACCGCGCGCTCGATGCGCCGCATGGGCAAGATCGTCGGCCGCAGCGACGACATGCTGATCATTCGCGGCGTCAACGTCTTCCCGACGCAAATCGAGGAGCTGGTGTTGCAGCACGGCCAGCTCGGAGGCCAGTACCAGCTGGTCGTCACGCGGCAGGGGCCACTCGACGAATTGCAGGTGCTGTGTGAGTTGTTGCCGGCGCATGCGCAGGGCGATCGTGCGGCGGTGTCGAACACGCTGCGCGAGCGCATCAAGACGTTGATCGGCGTCAGCGCGACGGTCAGCGTCGGCGCGCCGGAGTCGATCGAGCGCACGCTGGTCGGCAAGGCGCGTCGCGTCATCGACAAAAGACCCAAGTCTTAAGGAGCCCGGATGTACACACAAGCCATGGACACGATGCCGAAGGAAGAGCGCTCGGCACTCGAAGACGCCGCGTTGCAGCAGCGCTTCGATGCTCGCATCGACGCCGGCGATTTCATCGAAGCCAAGGACTGGATGCCTGAGCATTACCGCAAGACGCTGGTGCGCCAGATCAGCCAGCATGCGCACAGCGAGATCGTCGGCATGCTGCCCGAAGGCAACTGGATTACGCGCGCGCCGACCTTGAAGCGCAAAGCGATCCTGCTGGCCAAGGTGCAGGACGAGGGCGGTCACGGCCTGTACCTGTATGCCGCGGCCGAGACGCTCGGCACTTCGCGCGATCAGTTGCTCGACGCGCTTCACAGCGGCAAGGCCAAGTACAGCTCGATCTTCAACTACCCGACGCTGTCCTGGGCCGACATCGGCGTCGTCGGCTGGCTGGTCGATGGCGCGGCGATCATGAACCAGGTGCCTTTGTGCCGCTGCTCGTACGCGCCGTATGCGCGGGCGATGGTGCGCATCTGCCGCGAGGAAAGTTTTCACCAGCGGCAAGGCTACGAGTCGCTGCTGACGATGATGACCAAGGGCACGCCCGCGCAGCGGGACATGGTGCAGGACGCCGTCAACCGCTGGTGGTGGCCGAGCTTGATGATGTTCGGCCCGCCCGACAGCGAGAGCACACACAGCGAGCAGTCGATGCGCTGGGGCATCAAGCGCAACAGCAACGACGAGCTGAGGCAGAAGTTCGTCGATGCCTGTGTCGACCAAGCCAAGGTGCTGGGCGTGACGCTGCCGGACACGGACTTGAAGTGGAACGAAGCGCGTGGGCAGCACGACTTCGGCGCGATCGACTGGAGCGAGTTCTGGCGCGTCGTCGGTGGCGACGGGCCGTGCAATCGGGAAAGGCTCGCGGCGCGGGTGAACGCATGGGAAGAGGGCGCGTGGGTGCGCGAGGCGGCACTGGCGCATGAACGCAAACGCGCCGCAGAGGAGAAGGCAGCATGAGCACGAATCAGGAATGGCCGCTGTGGGAGGTCTTCGTGCGCAGCAAGGCCGGACTCGATCACAAACATTGCGGCAGCCTGCATGCGCCCGATGCGAAGGCGGCGGTGCACCTGGCGCGTGACGTGTACACGCGCCGCCAGGAAGGCACCAGCATCTGGGTCGTGAAGAGCGAGCAGATCATCGCCAGCGACCCGGCCGACAAGGACATGTACTTCGATCCGATGGCCGACAAGGTTTATCGGCATCCCACGTTCTACGAACTTCCCGAGTCCGTGAACCACATGTGATGAAGAACGAAAAATACATCCTTCGCCTCGCAGACACCTGCCTGATCTGGTCGCACCGCTTGTCAGAATGGTGCGGCCACGCGCCGGTGCTCGAAGAGGACATCGCGCTGGCCAACACCGCGCTCGATCTGCTCGGCCAGGCGCGGGCGCTGCTGTCGCATGTCGGCGATGAAGACAAGCTGGCGTACTTGCGCGAGGAGCGCGAGTTCCTCAACGTCACGCTGGCGGAACTGCCGAACAATGACTTCGCCTTCACGACCCTGCGCAACTTCGCCCTCTCGTCCTGGGCGCTGCTGATGTGGCAGTGGCTCGCTTCGTCGAACGACGAGCAACTCGCTGCGATCGCCGGCAAGGCCGTGAAAGAAGCGCGCTACCACCGCGGGCATGCGGCCGACTGGGTGGTACGGCTCGGTGACGGCACGGACGAATCTGCGCACCGAATGGCACAGGCGCTTGAGCGCCTCTGGCCTTACTGCGCCGAACTGTTCGATGCCGATGAGACCGACTGCGCAGCGTCGGCCAGCGGCCTCGGCCCGGCATGGAGCACGCTCGAAGAAGCCTGGCGCGCCGATGTCTCCGCCATCTTGCAGGAGGCCGGCATGGCCTTGCCTGCCGACAGCGCATTTCGCAGTGACGGCAAACGGGGGCGGCACAGCGAGCACATGGGGCGGCTGCTCGCCGAGATGCAATACCTGCACCGCGCGTTTCCTGGCGGCGTGTGGTGATGAGCGACGCCGTCCTCGCCTCTCGCACCGACGCCGCCTGGCGCGCGCTTGCCGATGTGCTCGACCCGGAAGTGCCCGTGCTGTCGGTCCTCGACCTCGGCATCGTGCGCGGCGTCGGCGAGGCCGATGATGGCGCGCTCGAAGTCACGCTGACGCCGACCTACAGCGGCTGCCCGGCCACTGAAGCGATCGAGGTTGCCGTGATCGCCGCCCTGCTGCCGCTCGGTCCGGTGCGCATCAAGACGCGTTGGGCACCGGCGTGGACCACCGACTGGATCAGCGAGGAGGGCAAGCGCAAGCTGCGCGAGTACGGCATCGCGCCGCCGGGGCACCTTGTTGGCGAGGCGACGATCCACATCGTGCGGCGCGTGCCCTGCCCGCGCTGCCACAGCGCGCGCACCGAACGCCTGTCGGCCTTCGGCGCCACGGCGTGCAAGGCGCTGTACCGCTGCCTCGATTGCCGCGAACCGTTCGAACATTTCAAACCGATATGAGCGCGTCTGCCCTGTTCCACCCGCTGCGCGTGCGCCGCATCGAACCCGACACCGAAGAAGCCGTGATCGTCTCCTTCGACGTGCCGCCCGATCTGCGCGACGTCTTCGCTTTCAACCAGGGCCAGTACCTGACGCTGCGCACCGAAGTCGATGGTGCTGACCTGCGCCGCTCGTATTCCATCTGCGCTGGCATCGACGATGGTGAGCTGCGCGTTGCGGTGCGCAAGGTGGCCGGCGGCGTGTTCTCGAACTGGATCAACCAGCGCCTGCAGCCCGGTGACGCGGTGCAGGTGATGCCGCCGCAGGGCCGCTTCTTCGTGCCGCTCGATCCGCTGGCGCATCGCCACTACCTCGGCGTGGCCGGCGGCAGCGGCATCACGCCGATCCTGTCGATCATGAAGACGGTGCTGGGGCGTGAACCGCACGCACGCTTCACGCTGATCTACGCCAACCGCGCCGCCAAGTCGACGATGTTCAAGGAAGAGCTCGAAGACTTGAAGAACCGCCACATGGCGCGGCTGTCGATGCACCATGTGTTCTCGGGCGAAGACACCGAGCTGCCGCTGAACTCGGGCGTGATGAACCGCGACAAACTCGGTGAGTTCATGGTCAAGCTGGTCGATGCGCCGCGCATCGACCATGTCTTCGTCTGCGGCCCGTACCAGATGAACGACGAAGCCGAAGCGGCGTTGCTGGCGGCGGGCGTCGGTGAAGAGCGCATCCACATCGAGCGCTTCGGTGTCGCGCCGACGGCAGCACAGGGCGGCCAGGCGGTCGGCGCCGTCGAACACGAGGCCAAGCCCGGCGACGCCGAGCGCTCGCGCATCGTCATCGTTCGCGATGGCCTGAAACGTGAGTTCGATTTTTCGAAGGACGACCCGAGCATCCTCGACGCCGCCTCCACGGCCGGGCTCGAAGTACCGTTCTCGTGCACGTCCGGCGTCTGCGGCACCTGCCGCGCCAAGCTCGTCGAAGGCCAGGTGCGCATGACGCGCAACTTCGCGCTCGACAAGGCCGAGGTTGCTGCGGGTTTCGTCCTGACCTGCCAGGCGCATCCGCTGACCGAGCGTGTGGTCCTGTCCTTTGACGACCGCTGATGGCGCGCACCAGAGCTGCAACCTACGACGGGCAAAGCGCGCTGATCCTCGCCCGCGCTGCCGAACTGTTCGCGCGCAAGGGTTTCTCTGCCGCGACGATGAACGATGTCGCCGCTGCCAGCGATGTCAGCAAAGCCACCCTCTATCACTATTACCGCGACAAACGCTCGCTGCTGGCGCAGATTGCGCTGGCACATGTGCAGCGGCTCGAAGCGCTGGTGTTGCAAGTGAAGTCGCAGCGTCTCGCGCCGGCGCAAGAACTGCAGGCGCTGATCGAACGCTTCATGGCCGCCTATGCCGGCGCGCAACACGAGCACCGTGTGTTGACCGAGGACGTGAAGTTTCTCGGCGACGAAGAGCGCAGCGAAGTCGAAGCCGCGCAGCGCCGCGTCGTCACGTCATTCGCCCACACCATCGGGCGCGTGCGCTTGGATCTGAAAACGCGGGCCACGCCGCTGGCGATGTTGCTCTTCGGCATGATCAACTGGACCTTCACCTGGTTGAAGCCTGGCGGGCCGATGACGCATGCCGAACTGGCGCCGATGGTGGTTCAACTGTTTCTCGGCGGGTTGCCGGCGGTGAAGACCAAAGCCGCGCCACGCCGCAGGCTCGAAGGGATCGAGACATGAGCATCGCATCGTCTCCTGCACAAGACAGCAACGACCGCATCGAGTGGATCCAGATCTCGCTGGTCTTTCTGCCGCTGGCCACGCCGATCTCCGACGCCAAGGTGCTCACCGGCCGGCAGAAACCGCTGACCGAGATCGCATTCTTGTTCGCCGAGATCGAATCGCGCGACGGCCACAGCGGTGTCGGTTTTTCGTACAGCAAGCGCGCCGGCGGGCCGGGGCAATACGAGCACGCGAAGGAACTTGCGAGCAACCTGATCGGCGAAGACCCGAACGACATCGCGCGGCTGTGGGACAAGCTGTGCTGGGCCGGCGCGTCGGTGGGCCGCAGCGGTTTGGCGACGCAGGCGATTGCTGCGTTCGACATCGCTTTTTGGGATCTGAAAGCAAAGCGCGCGAAGTTGCCGCTGGCCAAGCTGCTCGGTGCGCAGCGCGACAGCGTGCTTTGCTACAACACGTCCGGTGGGTTCCTTTCGTCACCGCTGCCGGAGGTGTTGAAGAACGTCGAGATCAATCTCGAACGCGGCGTCAGCGGCGTCAAGCTCAAGGTCGGACAGCCCGACCCGATGATCGACTACCAGCGCGTCAAGGCCGTGCACGAACTCGTGGCGGGCCGCATGCACCTGATGGTCGATGCCAACCAACAATGGGACCGCGTCACCGCGATGCGCTTCGGCAACCTGGTCGAGCCGCTGAATTTGACCTGGATCGAAGAGCCGCTCGACGCCTACGACGCCGAAGGCCACGCCGCGCTGGCGGCCGCACTCGACACGCCGATCGCCAGCGGCGAGATGCTGACCAGCGTCGCCGAGCATTGGGAGCTGATCCGCCATCGCAGCGTCGATTTCATCCAGCCCGACGCGCCGCGCGTCGGCGGCATCACGCAGATGCTGAAGATCATGGCGCTGGCCGAGCACGCGCGGCTGCGCATGGCGCCGCACTTTGCGATGGAGATTCACCTGCACCTCGCTGCGTCGTATGCGCATGAGCCCTGGGTCGAGCACTTCGAGTGGCTGGAGCCGCTGTTCAATGAGCACCTCGCGATCAAGGACGGCCGCATGCAGGTGCCGAGCCGGCATGGGTTGGGTTTTTCGTTGAGTGAGCAGGCGCGGCGCTGGACGGCGCAGAAGGCCGAGTTCGGCAGACGGCCTTAGCCGAGCAGTGTCGATGCGAGCGCGCCGAGATCAGGCGCCGCGAAGTCCACCGGCACCGACGGTGCTGTTTCGCCGCGCCCCGGCCCATGCTCGTTCGGCCGCGCGATGTGCGCGGTGCGCAAGCCCGCGTTAGCCGCGGCTTCGAGGTCCGACGAATGCGCGGCCACCATCAGCACCTCGTGCGGCGCGCAGTCGAACGCGTCGCAAGCGGCGAGATAGACCTCGGGCTTGGGCTTGTAGTCGCGCGCATGTTCGGCGCCGAGGATGGCGTCCCAGTGCCAGCCGTTGCGTCGTGCCAGATCGACCATCAGCGAGATGTTGCCGTTCGAGCAGGGCGCGAGCAGGAAGCGTTTGCGCAATCGTACAAGAGCTGGTGTCACGTCGTGCCAAGCG
>JANNJX010000666.1:0-7367 GCA_031396005.1 Burkholderiales bacterium | reverse complement strand
GGGCCATTCTAGAGGGGCATAGCGGCGCGTCACTTGGTTCCGAAGATGCGATCCCCCGCATCCCCCAAACCCGGCAGGATGTAGCCGTGGTCGTTGAGTTCGCGGTCGATCGCGCAAGTGGTGATCGGTACCTCGGGATGCAGGGCGTGGAAATGCGCAATGCCCGCGGGCGCGGCCAGCAGGCAGGCGAAGCGAATCGAGCGCGGCTGCGTCGCCTTCAGGCGCGTGACGGCGGCGGCGGCGGAATGCCCTGTGGCCAGCATCGGATCGAGCACGATGGCGTCGCGCTCGCTCATGTGCTCGGGCATCTTGAAGTAGTACTCCACCGCGGCCAGCGTCTTCGGGTCGCGGTACAGGCCGATGTGGCCGACGCGCGCGCCGGGCACCACCTCCTGCATGCCTTCGACCAGGCCCAGCCCGGCGCGCAGGATCGGCACCAGCACCGTCTTCTTGCCGTCGATGCGGCGCCCGCGCATCGTCTCCAGCGGCGTCTGCACATCGACTTCTTCGGTCGGCATGTCGCGCGTCAGCTCGTAGGCCATCAGCAGCGCGATTTCGCGCACGAGCGTGCGAAAGCCGCTCGTGCTGCGCGTCTCGTCGCGCAGCAGCGTCAGCTTGTGCTGGATCAGCGGGTGGCTGAGCTCGTGGACCACGTTCATCACGACCTCCGGAAGACCGCGCCGAGCATAAGCCCGGCGCAAGCTTCAGCGCATGTACCTGCGGACCGCCGCGACGATGCCCTTTTCGATCATCGCTTCGGGCGTGCCGGCCGGCTTCCAGCCCAGCGCCTCGCGCGTCGCCGCGCTGTCGTAGCGCGCGATGTGGCGCCGGCAGGCCCAGTCGTGATAACTCCAGCGCTTGCGGTTCGGGTGGCGGATGGCGTGCTTGGCCACCTCCTTGGCGGCATCGAGCATCGCAAAGCGCCAGATCGGCGTCGGCGTGGCACGCATGCGCGTCTGCGAATGTGCCGACACGGCATCGACGTACTCGCGCGCCGAAAGCAGCGGCTCGTCGGTGAGCAGGAAGCTGCGGCCTTCGATTTGCGGCGCGTCGTGCGCCAGCACGAGCGCGGCGGCCACGTCGTCGACCAGCACCAGCGGCAGCTTGTTGTTGCCGTCGCCCCAGTATTCGACGCGGCTGTCGGAATGGAACATGCCCACGCCCCAATGCGCCGGCGGGCAGCCCTCGCCGATGACGATGCCCGGGCGGAAGATCACCAGCGGCAGTTTCTTGTCGCGGTGCATCGCCAGCAGCAGCGCCTCGCACGCGGCCTTCGAGCGCGCGTAGAGGTTGCGCGTGTCGATGCGCGCATCGAGCGGCGTCTTGCCGTCGATCACCGAGCCGTCGCGCGCCGAATCGTAGGAGTCGATCGTGCCGGTGTAGATGAAGCGCCGCACGCCGGCGTCGAGCGCGCATTGCGCCACCACGCGCGTCGGCTCCACGTCCTGCTCGAGGTAGTCCTGCCAGCGCTGGCCCGTGGCCTTGCCGAGGTGGTAGACGACGTCGATGCCATGCATCGCCGCAGCCACGGCCTTGGCGTCGTGCAGTGCGCCCTCGGCCACTTCGAGCGGCAGGCCTTCGAGTTCATAGGCGGCGGTAGCGCGGCTGCGCGACAGCACGCGCACGCCGCGGCCGGCGGCCAGCAGCGCGCGCACCAGGCGTTTGCCGATGAAGCCGGTGCCGCCGATGACGAGCACGGTGGCCGGCTGCGGTGCGGCCACCGCTGGTGGCGCGGTTCTCGCGGCAGACGCCGCGGCCACGCCGGCGCTGTGCATGATCTGCTCGCAGACGCCGATCACGCGCGCGCCGAAGCGGGCATCCAGGCGCGGGTCGAGCTCGCCGGCGTCGATGCCGCGGTAGAACGCCGCCACCGCATTGCCCACGCTGTCGTAGAACGGATTGGCCTGCGAGCCCTTTTTCAACGTGCCGGTGAACTGGCGGCGGAAGTTCGACCAGGCCTGGTGCCGCATCTCCGCGCCGCTGGCGCGGCCCTGGCGCAGCGCGTCGAACAGGCTGCTGATGACTTTGGCCTCTTCCACCAGCAGCGTGTTGCGCTCGAAATCCATGCGCGCGCAGGCGGCCAGGCCGCGCACGCTGACGCTGCGATCCACCTGCCCCGGCGTCGCCGAGAGCTCGAAGCTGATGCCGGTCGGCCCCTTGCGCGCCAGCACGCTCCAGTGGCGCAAGACGCGCTGTGCGCCGGGCAGGTCGATCGGGTTCGAGGCGATAGCATGCAGCTCTTCAGGGATGCCGACCAGATCGACCATGAACGCGGCCAGGTGCGAGCCGAGTTCGAGCAATACGTTGGGTTCGGCGCGCAGGATCCAGTTGTTGAACGGCCCGAACTGCACCAGCCCGAGCGGGTACAGCCAGCGCAGCGAAACATGGTCCAGGCGGCCGATGGTGCCGTCGCGCAGGTGGGCGCGCAGCTTTTCGTAGGCCGGCATGAAGAGAAAGTTGTGGCTGACGCCCAAGCGCAGGCCGCGGGCCTCGGCCAGATCGGCCAGCGCGTGGCAGGCCGCGGCCGACGTGCCCATCGGCTTTTCGATCAGCGCGTGCGCGCCGCCTTCCAGCACCTGGCGCGCCAGATCGGTGTGCAGTTGCGGCGGCACCAGGATGTGCACCGCATCGACGCCCGAGCGCAGCATCTCGCCCACCGAGGTGAAGACGCCGGGGATGCCGTAACTGGCGGCGGCGGCTTCGGCGCGCGTCTTCGAGACGTCGCAGACGGCGGCCAGCGTGGCATTGGGCAGCGCGCGCACGGCCTTGACGTGCGCTTCGACGATGTAGCCGGCTCCCAACAAGCCGACGCGGTGTTTCTTCTGGATCATGGTGGCGTGGACCGGCGCGAGCCGGCCCCGTCGGACTACTTGTATTCGATGATTCGGACGCGGCCGCGCAGGCGATTGAAGTGGTACTTCAGCAGGCCCAGTCCATTGGCGTATTTGCCCAGCACGGTGAAAGCGGCGTAGAGCCGGGCCTCGCGCTGGTCGTCGCCGGCGCTCAAGCGAAATTTCGCAATGCGCCAGCCGAGTGTAAGACAGCCCATGAGCAGCAGCAGCAGCGACAGGCCCTTCGTCGCCGGCGCCGCCAGCACCAGCGCCAGCGACAGCAGGCCCCAGGTCCAGGTGCTGCGGCGCTCTTTGGCGCAATCGCGCAAAGGCCCGGCGGCATGCAATTGCGCCCGCTGGCCGATGGCGTGGCCGGCGCGCACTGCACGCCGCCACCACTGCGAGAAATGGTGCACGTTGGCGTCGTGGATGGCCATCGGCACGTCGAGCTTGCGCGCGCCGTGGCCGGCCAGGCCGACGCGCACGCCGAACTCCGAGTCTTCGCCGGCGATGACCTCGGGGCGAAAGCCGCCGAGCGCTTCGAACACCGTTCGTCGCACCATCATGTTGCCGATGAGGTGGCCGAAGTTGGTCAGCGGGCCGCTGGCCGAGCGCCATTCGAGCGCAAACAGCAGGTTGTAGACCGAGGCCTGCGGGTGCTGCTCGCTCTGGTGGCCGAGCACGAGCGCGCACTGCGGGTCGGCGCGCAAGGCCGCCTCGGCGGCGTCGAGCCAGCCCGGCGCCATGAAGCAGTCGCCGTCGAGGAATTGCAGGTAGGTCAGATCCGGGTGCTGTTGGAGCAGCGCCTGCGCGCCTTCGTTGCGCGCCCGCGCCGCCGAGAACGGCGTGGCCGGATCGAGCCGCAACACCGTCACACCGAGAGCCTGCACGTTGTCCGCGCTGCCGTCGCTGGAGCCGGAATCCACGTACAGCAGCGGGCGTGGCTGCAGCATCAGCTCGCGCAGCACGGCCAGCAGCCGGCTGCCTTCGTTGCGACCGATGACGACCACACCCGCACTGGCGGGCGGGTTGGGGCGCATGGCGGCGTCAACGGGCGGCATGGGTGAAGGCAGCGGGTGCAATCGATTCAAGCCGCGGATTATCCGGTGGCTGGGGTACCCCTGGCGCCGCCGCCGTCGGCTTTGCGTCGGGCGGGCGCAGCTCCCCCCGGCTCGCGCGTGGCGATCGTGCGACATGAAACGCCGAAGCGGCACCTCGTGCCCCGCCGCGGGCGGTTGGGCCGCGCTCCCTACAATCCGGCGCGTCATGAATGCCGCTTCATCGCCCCTGACTGCACTGTCGCCACTCGATGGCCGTTACGCTGCCAAGCTCGAGGCGCTGCGCCCGCTGCTGTCCGAATTCGGCTTGATGCAGCGCCGTGTGCAGGTCGAGGTCGAGTGGTTCATCGCCTTGTCCGACGCCGGCTTTGCCGAGTTCGCACCGCTCACCGAAGCCGCACGCGGCCTGTTGCGTGGCTTCGTCGTGCGCTTTTCGGAGTTCGATGCGCAGGCCATCAAGGACATCGAGCAGACGACCAACCACGATGTCAAGGCCGTCGAGTACTGGTTGAAGCAGCGTGCAGGCAGCAGCGAGGAATTGAAAGCCGCCGGCGAGTTCATGCATTTCGCCTGCACCAGCGAAGACATCAACAACACCAGCCACGCGCTGATGCTCTGCGCCGCGCGCAGCGAGGTGCTGCTGCCGGCGCTCGACGGCTTGATCGCCACGCTGACGCAGATGGCGCACGCCCAAGCCGCGCAGCCGATGCTGGCGCGCACGCACGGCCAGACGGCGAGCCCGACGACGGTGGGCAAGGAAGCCGCCAACGTCGCCGCGCGGCTGGCCCGTGCGCGCGCGGGCATCGCCGCCGTGCAGCCGCTGGCGAAGATGAACGGCGCGGTCGGCAACTACAACGCGCACCTGGCCGCGTACCCGGATTTCGATTGGGAGGCTTTCTCGCGCCGTGTCGTCGAGCAGGGCCTCGGTCTCGCCTTCAACCCGTACACGATCCAGATCGAACCGCACGACTGGATGGCCGAACTGTTCGACGCCATGGCGCGCGCCAACACGATCCTCATCGACTGGTCGCGCGATGCCTGGGGCTACATCTCGCTCGGCTACTTCTCGCAGAAGACCAAGGACGGCGAGATCGGCAGCTCGACGATGCCGCACAAGGTCAATCCGATCGACTTCGAGAACGCCGAAGGCAATTTCGGCCTGGCCAACGCGCTGCTCGACCACATGGCGCGCAAACTGCCGGTCAGCCGCTGGCAGCGCGACCTCACCGATTCGACGGTGCTGCGCAACATGGGCGTGGCTTTCGGCTACACGTTGCTCGGCATCGACGGTTTGGCGCGCGGCATGGGCAAGCTCGGCGTCAACGCCGCCGCACTCGACGCCGATCTCGACGCCGCCTGGGAAGTGCTCGCCGAGCCGATCCAGACCGTGATGCGCCGCCACGGCGCCGCCAACCCGTACGAGCGCCTGAAAGAGCTGACGCGCGGGCGCACGATCACGCGCGAAGCGATCCTCGGCTTCATCGACACGCTGGCCGACGTGCCGGCCGCCGAGCGCGAGCGCCTGAAGGCGATGACGCCCGCTTCTTACACCGGGCTGGCTTCAAAGCTGGCCAAGCGGTTCGGCCCGAGCGGCTGACTGCGTCGCAGAACGGGCTTTTCTAGAATGCCCACCATGAACTTCCTAGACCGCCTGTCCGCGGCACAACAACGCCATGGCTCTCTGCTGTGCGTCGGCCTGGACCCCGAACCGGCGAAGTTTCCGCAGCCCTGGCGCGGCGACGGACAAAAGATCTTCGACTTCTGCGCCCGCATCGTCGATGCCACCAAAGACCTCGTCTGCGCATTCAAGCCACAGATCGCCTACTTCGCCGCCGAGCGCGCCGAGGATCAACTCGAGCGGCTGATGGCCTACATCAAACGCGTCGCGCCCGACGTGCCGGTGATCCTGGACGCCAAGCGCGGCGACATCGGCGCCACGGCAGAGCAGTACGCGCGCGAAGCCTTCGTGCGTTATCAGGCCGACGCTGTCACGCTGTCGCCGTACATGGGCCTCGATTCGATCGAGCCGTACCTGAAGCACGACGGCCGCGGCCTGTTCCTGCTCTGCCGCACGTCCAACCCCGGCGGCGCCGATCTGCAATCGCTGCCGCTGGCCGCTGGCGGCACGCTCTATGAACACGTGGCTGCGTTGGCTGCTGGCGCGTGGAATCGCAGCGGATGTCTCGGCCTCGTGGTCGGCGCCACCGTGCCGGCAGAAATCGCGCGCGTGCGCCAGCTCGCACCGACGCTGCCGCTGCTGATCCCTGGCATCGGCGCGCAGGGCGGCGACGCCCGGGCAGCGGTCGCGGCCGGGGGGCGTGCGGGCGCGCCGGTCATCGTCAACTCGTCGCGCGCCGTGCTCTACGCCGCTGACGGCGACGACTTCGCCAGCGCCGCGCGCGGCGTGGCCCGCGCTATGCGCGACCTGTTGGCCGGGGCCCAGGCGGCCCTTGCGTAGCGGCCCCCTGATGCAACAACGCGCGACGGCCACCCTCGATCAGCGCGTTCTGGTGGCCGAGCGGCGAGTGGCGCGCGCGCTCTGCCTCGTCGGCATGACGCTGGCGGCGGGGTTGGCGCTGACACACCTGCTGTGGCCGGCGGCAGACCCGCACGCGATGCGACTGGCGGCAGGGGCCTGCGCCTTGCTCGCCGCCGTCTACGCGCTGCTGGCCCTGTGGCCGCGGCTGTTGACGCTGGCCCAGACCGTGACCGTGGCCGTGCTCGGCACCTGCGCCGTGGCCGGCGTCATCGCCAGCGTCGGCGGCGACGGCGTGCTCTCGCCGGGGCTGGCGTTCGTGCCGCTGCTGCTCTGTGCCGCGGCGTCGCGCCTGCGCCCGGCAGCCACTCTCGCGCTCGGCCTCGTGCACGCGGCGCTGCTGGCAGGCTTGAGCTTGGCGGTGCTGCGCGGCGCCATCGCGGCGCAGCACGGCGTGGCCGGGCTGGCGCCGGCGCTGGTGACGCAGCTCGCGCTGCTGGCCGCTGGCATGGTGGTCGGCTTGATGACGCGGCGCGCCATCGTTCATTCGTTGGCACGTGCCCGCTCGCGCGAGCAGCGCTTCGTTGGCCTGCTGTCGGTGGCCGCCGACTGGTACTGGGAAACAGACGCCCTGCTGCGCTACACGCACATCGCCCAGCACGCCGGCGGCGTGCCCACGCCGGCGTTCGACAGCCGCATCGGCAAGGCGCCGTGGGAGATCGACGACTTCGGCCTCGGCGACGAGGCGATGGACGTGCACCGCTCAGACCTCGAACTGCGCCGCCCCTTCACCGACCTGCGCGTGTTGCAGCAACTCGGCCACGGCGGCGCCCCGCGCTGCATTTCGCTCAGCGGCCGGCCGCGCTTCGACGAGCGCGGCGTCTTCCTCGGCTACTGGGGCGTCGGCCGCGACATCACCGACGAGAACGCCGCCGAATCGCAGCGCCGTGGCACCGAGCTGCGCTACCGCGAACTGTTCGCGCGCTCGCCGTCGCCGCTGGT
>JANNJX010000295.1:0-5902 GCA_031396005.1 Burkholderiales bacterium | reverse complement strand
GGGCGTCTTCGATTTCCAGTTGTGCCAGCGCGGGCCGAGGGCGCTGCGGCTCGATGTCTACGGCGGCCCGCACAAGCTGCACCAGGACGCGGCGGCGGCATTGCGCAAGTTCCTGCGCGCGCAGGGCCTGGGCACGACGCGCGTACAAAGCCACGGCGATGAACGTCATCAGGCCGAGCGCGGGCGCAGCGGCAAGCAGCGCCGCGTGGTCAGCGAACACGCGGCTGCCGCTGCGAACACGCGGCTGCCGCTGCGAACGCGAGCGCACCGAAAGCCAGGCGCGCCGCAGCGCGACCGGCTCACTGAGTCTGCGGCCAGGCGTCGTCGTCGAACAACTTGAGCGCGTTGCGTCCCGCACGCTCGCGAAAACTCTTGCGCGCGAACAGCTTGGCCTGAGCTTGGTCCGGCAAGTCGGTAATGTTGATGACGTTGCGTGCGATCAGCGTGTCGATCACGTCTTCGATCACGCGCACGAAGTCGGCGTCGAGGCGGGCGAAGCCATCGTCTTTCGGCTCAGCGGGGTCGCAGTGCGGGCAGGGCATGCCGGTCTTATCGGCAGGCCGTCCTACGAACTTGAGCCGTCAGCGCAGCCCGGCGATGTAGTCCGACACCGCCTTGATCTCGCGGTCGCTCAGCTTGGCCGCAATGGTGGTCATTTGCGCGCTGTTGGCGCGCACGCCGCCGCGAAACGCCACCATCTGCGCCTCGGTGTAGTCGGCGTGCTGGCCGCCCATGCGCGGATACTGCGCCGGCAGGCCGGCGCCGCTGGGACCGTGGCAGGCGGCGCAGGCCGGCACAGCTTTGTCGGCGATGCCGCCGCGCCAGATGTTCTCGCCGAGCGTCACCAGCGACTTGTCTTTGGCGAAGCCGGGCTTGGCGCTCTTGCTGGCGTAGAACGCGGCGACGTTCTTCATGTCGTCGTCGGAAAGCGTCGAGGCAAAGCCTTTCATGATGGCGTTGTTGCGCTTGCCGGACTTGAACTCCTGCAGCTGCTTGACCAGGTACTCGGGATGCTGGCCGGCAATGATCGGGTTGGCCGGGCTGCCGCGAGAGCCGTCGGCGGTGTGGCAGGCGGCGCAGACCTGTGCGCTGGCCTGGCCCTTGGCCAGATCAGGTTTGGCGGCGGGGGCGGCAGCCGTGGCGGCGCTGGTCGCTTGAACATAAACGGCGAGGGCGCCGAGCAACAGAAATCGAGCCTTCATGGAGTCGCGGGCCTGAATGTTGGAGTGAGCCTTGAGCGATATGCCCAAGCGCGAAAGCGCCAAATTTTACAATGGCCCATGTCTGCACCTCCTGTCACCCGTTCGCCTGCGCAACAAGCGTTGGCCTGGACGCACACCGCGCGCTTTCTCACCACGGCTGCGCAGCTCGATCAATTGCCGCTGCCCGAGTTGCCGGAGATCGCCTTTGTCGGCCGCAGCAACGCCGGCAAGTCGACGGCGATCAACACGCTGGCACAGCAAAAGCGCCTGGCCTTTGCGAGCAAGACGCCTGGGCGCACGCAGCACATCAATCTGTTTGCGCTCGGCCCGGCCGACTCGCCCGACGCGCTGTTCGCCGATCTGCCGGGCTACGGCTACGCCGCGGTGGAGCGCGACGCCAAGCTGCGCTGGCAGCAGGTCATGGCCGACTACCTGGCGCAGCGGCGTGATTTGAGCGGCGTTGTGCTGCTCGCCGATTCGCGGCTGGGCCTCACCGAGCTCGATCATCGGCTGCTGGAGTGGATCGAGCAGCGTGTGCGCAACGGCAGCGTCAAGCTGCTGGTGCTGCTGACCAAGGCCGACAAGCTGTCGCGCAAGGAGGCCGATGCGTCGCTCAATGCGACGACGGCCGCGCTCGGAGCCTATTCGAGTGACGAGGCCGATATCGGCATCACCTTGTTCTCGGCGTTGAAGCGCACGGGGGTCGAAGACGTGGCGCTGACGTTGCGCGGCTGGGTGCCGTCTTGAGTCTGTCGATCCGCTGCTTCGACACCGCGCTGCAGCACGGCATCACGCTGTCGTGCCGCGCGAACGCCGAGGCGCCGGGCTTGCCGCGCACGCTGCTGCTGCACGGATTCCCCGAAGCGGCTTTCGTGTGGGACGAGGTGATGCTGCGCCTCGAAGGCCGCGTGCAGTGCGTCGCGCCGAATCTGCGCGGCTACGAGCGATCGAGCGCGCCAGTCGAAGTGCAGGCGTACCGAGCCAAGCACCTGGTGACCGACATCGCCGCGCTGATCGCGCAGCAAGGCGCGCCGATCGACCTGCTCGTCGCGCACGACTGGGGCGGCGCCGTTGCCTGGAACCTCGCCGCGCTGAAACCCGAACTGCTGCGCCGCCTGCTCATCATCAACTCGCCGCACCCCGCGACCTTCCTGCGCGAGCTGCGCGACAACCCGGCGCAACAAGCCGCCAGCGCCTACATGAACTTCCTCTGTCGTCCCGATGCTGCGGCGTTGCTCGCCGAAAACGACTTCGCCCGCCTGTGGCCCTTTTTCGAGAACATGAGCGGCAGTGCGTGGCTCGATGAGACGACGCGCGAGCGCTATCGCGAGGTCTGGCGACATGGCCTCGAAGGCGCGCTCAACTACTATCGCGCGTCACCGCTGCGGCCGCCGCTGTCGCCGAGCGATGCGATTCACACGCTGGCGCTGCCACCCGAGATGACGACGGTGGGCGTGCCGACGACGGTTCTCTGGGGCGATGCCGACACTGCGCTGCCATCGGCATTGCTCGACGGGCTCGACGCGTTCGTGACTGATCTGGATGTGCATCACGTGGCCGGCGCCACGCATTGGATCGTGCACGAGCAGCTTGAGCGTGTGGCTGACTCGATAACTGCGCAGCTCACTGGAGTACGCGGGACTTGAGCCGCTGAACAGTTGATTGTTCCATCAACGGATACGGTTTCGGTCGTCGGCGTCGACTGGAAGAACCGTCCACCGCCTCGCGGCGCATGCGTGAGCCCGAGGTAGAGCGGCCCCAAGCCCGTGTCGGCGCCGATGAATACGCTCATGCCGGTGCGCAGATCGCCTTCACGCGCTGCGGTCTTCGTTGCCCAGGCGTTGCCCACTTCCGCCGTCGCGCCGAGGAACAGGCCGCGCGCGGCCAGCGGTGCGTAGGGCAGGCGCCAGTACCACGTCAGGCGTGAGAAGGCGACGTAGTTGCCGAGCAGTTGGCCGTCGCGGTAGCCGGAGAGTTGGTGAAAGCCGCCGAGCTCGTAGCGGCCGATTGCTTGCGGCTCGCGCTGGCTGGCACCGCGCACCGCGCCGAACAGGCTGAAGCTGTGCGCACCGAAGGTTGTCACGCCCATCGCCGAGGCTTCGAGCTGCTGGAAGCGGCCGGCGGCGCTGCCTTCGCCGAGCGACATCTGGCCGACCAGGCGGTAACCCTGCGTCGGGAAGCTGGCGAAGTCGAGTTGATCGATGACGACAGCCGCGCGCGCGCCGACGTCGGTGGCGCGCAGCGGCTGCGCCACGTCGGCGATCTCGGCGCTGACGAGGGTGGGTGTGGCGCTGACGCGCTGCGTGGTCAGACCCAGGCGGACTTCTCCGAAGCGGCCCCAGGGCTGGCCGAGGTCGAGGCCGGCGCGACTGTCGTTGCGCTTGTAGCGCGCCAGCTCGTCGCCGCGCTCGTTGTAGAGCGTGCCGTTGCGCCGCTCGATGCCGGCATAGGCGGCGACGAACCAGTCGTTGGAGATGCCGATGGTCCAGTTCAGCGGGTGGTAGATCTCGCTGAACAGCGACGGCACGGCGCCGATCTGCACGCGGTTGCGCCACTCGGTGCCGCTCGGCTTGAGCCAATGGCGGTTGTGGCTGAGCTTCAGGTTGAAGCTGCCGCGGCCTTCGAAGTCGGTGGACAGGTCGAGGCCGACGCGCAGGTAGTTGGGGCCCCAGGGTTTGTCGTCGAGGTCGAACAACAACTCGTCGCGGCCGTCCCGGCCGACGATGCGGTAGTCCACGCGCAGATAGTCGCCGCTGGCCATCAGCGAGCGCACGTCGCGCTCGGCGCGTCCGCGCTCGAAGGGCCGGCCGGGTTGCGATTCGAGCTGCGCGGCGAAGCGTGCCGGGTTGGTGACGGTGCTGCCGTCGAAGCCGACGGCGGCCAGCGGGGCGTCGGGTGTAGCCTTCGCAATGGCGGTCGGCAAGGCCGCGCGCCACTGCGCGTATTCGTCGGCGCTGCGAGCCAGCGGCTGCAGTTTGGCGAGCGCGGCCTGCGCGCCGCGCACGCCGAGGGCGATGAACTCGTCGCCGCGCGCGAAATCGCCCGAGGTCAGCACGCCGAGTTGCGGTGCGACGAGCACGTCGCGCTCGCCCATCGTGGCCAGGCTGCGCTGCACGTTCTGCTCGGTGAGGATGTTGATCATCTGCGCGGTCACGCCGAGCGCGGAGTTCAAAGTCTCGCGCGCGGCCAGCGCGGTGCCGACGTTGACGACGATCACGACGTCGACGCCCATCGCGCGCGCCACGTCGATCGGCACGTTGTTGACGAGGCCGCCGTCGCCGAGCACGCGGCCGTCGAGCTCGATCGGCGAGAACACGCCGGGCACGCTCATCGACGAGCGAAGCGCCGCCGAGAGGTCGCCGCGGTCGAGGACGACGGCGGCGCCGGTTTCCAAGTCGGTGGCGACGGCGCGAAACGGGATTGGCAGTTTGTCGAAGTTGTCGATCGTGCGCACCGGCAGCGTGTAGCGGCGCAGCAGCGACTCCAGGCGGCGCGTGGTGACGGCGGCCACGGGTGCGCGCAGCTCGCCGTCGCGCAGGCCGAATTCGAGCAGCGCCGAGAACTCGAAGTCTTCTTCCTTGCGCCGCTGCGAGAGGTGCTGGCGCTCCTGGCGCGGCTCGAAGACGCGCGTCCAGTCAATGGCGCGCACCTCGCGCTCGACCTCCTGCGCTGAGAGGCCGCTGGCGTAGAGGCCGCCGACGATGGCGCCCATCGACGTGCCGGCAATGGCGTCGATGCGGATGCGCTGCGCTTCGAGCATCTTGAGCACGCCGACATGCGCCAGGCCACGCGCGCCGCCGCCGGAAAGCACGAGGCCGACGCGCGGGCGCTCGTGCGCGTGGACGAAGCTGGAGACGAGAAGCAGAAAAACGAATACGAGACGCATGCGCACATTCTGACCCGCAAGGAAAAGGGCCAGCGGCAAAAGCCGCTGGCCCTTTTCCTCGAGTAGCAACGATCGTGCGATGAGCGGCAGCGAAGCTGTCCGCTCGATCGGACGGGGGACTTACATGTCCATGCCGCCCATGCCACCCATACCGCCCATGCCACCTGGCATGCCGCCGCCGCCGGCCTCTTCCTTCGGCGACTCGGCGACCATCGCCTCAGTAGTCAGCATCAACGAAGCGACAGAGGCCGCGTTCTGCAGCGCCATGCGCGTCACCTTCGTCGGATCGAGAATGCCCATCTCGATCATGTCGCCGTAGGTGTCGTTGGCCGCATTGAAGCCATAGTTGCCCTTGCCGGCGATCACCGCGGCGACCACCACGCTCGGCTCGCCGCCGGCGTTGTAGACGATCTCGCGCAACGGCTGCTCGATCGCCCGCATGACGATCTTGATGCCGGCTTCCTGGTCCGGGTTGTCGCCCTTGATCGTGCCCGCCGCAGCGCGCGCGCGCAGGAACGCCACGCCGCCACCTGCGACGATGCCTTCTTCGACGGCCGCACGCGTGGCGTGCAATGCGTCTTCGACGCGAGCCTTCTTTTCCTTCATCTCGACTTCAGTGGCGGCGCCGACCTTGATCAGCGCCACACCGCCGGCCAGCTTGGCCACGCGCTCTTGGAGCTTCTCTTTGTCGTAGTCGCTGGTGGCTTCTTCGATCTGCACACGAACCTGCTTGACGCGCGCCTCGATGTCGGCCGCAGCGCCTGCGCCGTCGATCAGCGTGGTGTTTTCCTTCGCCACTTCGACGCGCTTGGCC